>CACXCV010000178.1 GCA_902766215.1 Oscillospiraceae bacterium | reverse complement strand
TGATCGGTGAGCCCGGCGTGGGCAAAACGGCCATTGCCGAGGGCCTGGCCCAGCGGATTGCCCGGGGCGAGGTACCCTTCAAGCTGCGGGATAAAGAGGTCTATCTGCTGGACCTGACGGCGCTGGTGGCGGGCACGCAGTTCCGCGGCCAGTTTGAAAGCCGCATGAAGGGCCTCATCGACGAGGTGAAAAAGCTGGGCAACATCATCCTGGTCATCGACGAGATTCATAACATCGTCGGCGCCGGCGACGCCGAGGGCAGCATGAACGCGGCCAACATCATGAAGCCGGCGCTCTCCCGGGGTGAGATTCAGGTGATCGGCGCCACCACGTTTAACGAATATCGCAAGCACATTGAAAAGGATTCTGCCCTGGAGCGCCGCTTCCAGCCGGTAACGGTCAACGAGCCGAGCATTGACGAGGCGGTGGAGATCATCAAGGGCGTGGCGCACTATTATGAACAGTTCCACGGCGTGCGCATCCCACCGGAGGTCTGCCGTCAGGCGGTGCTCCTCAGCGAGCGCTATATCACCGACCGCTTCCTGCCCGACAAGGCCATCGACCTTATCGACGAGGCATGCTCGGATCTGAATCTGCGCGACCCGGACATCTCCCGCCGGGCGGAGATTCAGAAGGAGCTGGACGACATCAACACCGAGCTGGAGCTGCTGATCGACCAGACCGAGCCGGAGGCCTATGAGCGCATTGCCAAGCTGCGCAGCCAGCGCTATCAGCTGGAGAGCGAGGCCGAGGCCATTGCCGCCAAGGGCGTTCCCAGCCTGACCATCGAAAATCTGGCCCGAATTATCGAGCTGTGGACCAAGATTCCCGCCAGCAAGGTCAAGGAACAGGAATACCAGCAGCTGCAGCAGCTGGAGCAGCGCCTGAAGCAGAAGGTGGTGGGCCAGGACGAGGCCATTGCCGCTGTGGCGGCCGCCATCCGGCGCAACCGCGTGGGCATTTCGGCCCGGCGGCGCCCGGTGTCGTTCATCTTTGTCGGCTCTACCGGCGTGGGCAAGACCGAGCTGGTCAAGCAGCTGGCGGCCGACCTGTTCGACTCCACCGAGTCGCTGATCCGGCTGGATATGTCCGAATACATGGAAAAGCACTCGGTTTCCAAGCTGATCGGTTCGCCCCCGGGCTATGTGGGCTATGACGAGGCGGGCCAGCTGACCGAGAAAATCCGCCGCAAACCCTATTCGGTGGTGCTGTTCGACGAGCTGGAAAAGGCACATGCCGACGTGCTGAACATCCTGCTGCAAATTCTGGACGACGGCCGGATTACCGACGCCCACGGCCGGGTGGTCAACTTTGAAAACACGGTGATCATTATGACCTCCAACGCTGGGTCGGATCGCTCCAGCGGCTCGGTGGGCTTTGCCCGGACGGTGACCGACCAGGGCCGTGAAAAGGCCATGAAGGCGCTGGGCGAGTTCCTGCGGCCAGAGTTTATCAACCGCGTGGACGAGGTGATCTGCTTCAACCGCCTGACAGAGGAGAACTTCCGCGCCATTGCCGGCATCATGCTGAGCGAGCTGCGCGACAGCCTGGCCGAGCGCGGGATTACCTTTACCTGGGACGAGAGCGTGGTGGACTACCTCACCGAGAAGTCCTATTCGGTGACCTATGGTGCGCGGAACCTGCGCCGCACGATCCAGAAGGATATTGAGGATCAGGTGGCGCAGCTGATCATTGATCACTATGAGCATCCGCTGACCGGGCTGCACGTCAGCCGCGGCGAGACGGGCCTGCAGGTAAATGGAATCTGAAGCAAACGGGTCTGCCCAGCGGCAGACCCGTTTGCGCTTTGCTGCATTGTGCCTGCGGGCACGGCAGGACTTTTGCACGCGGAAAAAAGAAAAAGGAGGCACATCCTATGATCAAAAAGACCGGCATTCTCTGCGCCGGCGAAAGCGAGCTGGCGCCGTTTCTGCCCCACATTCAGAATTGCACGCATACGGAGCGGGCCATGCTGACCGTCTATGAAGGGACGATTGGCAGCACGCCTGTGGCGGCGGTGGCATGCGGTATGTGCAAGGTCAACGCGGCGCTGGCGACCCAGCTGCTGATCGACCGCTATGGCGTGGCGCAGATGATCAACGCCGGGGCGGCCGGCGGTATGGACCCGCGGCTGGGCATCCTCGACACGGCCATTACCAGCCAGACGGCCTATCACGATGTGGCGGAAGAAATCCTCACCCAGTCGCACCCGCAGCTGCCCACGGTCTGGTTTCAGGCCGATGCAGCCATGGTTTCGCTGGCCCGGCAGGCGGCGGAGCGGCTTGGCTGTCAGGCCTGGGTCGGGCGAACCGTGACTGGCGAGGCGTTTATCACCGACGCAGGCCGCGCGGAGATCAATGCCGCCTTTTGCCCCCTGACGGTGGACATGGAGACGGCGGCCATGGCACATGTGTGTTATGTCAACCGAATTCCCTTTGCCGCCATTCGCACCGTTACAGATACCGCCGACCACAGCGGCGTGGAGCACTTTGAGGAGAACTGCGCCCGGGCTTCGGAGATTGCCCGGGATATCACGCTTGCAATGCTCCGTGAGTTGGAGCGGATTTGATTGGGATGACAAGGAACGGACCTGCTGCCGCGGCAGCAGGTCCGTTCCTTGTCGTTTCTCATTAATATTTGTCCACCCACGAGCCGATGAGCAGCGGCGGCAGCGCCCACAGGACGCTGTAGAGCAGCAGATTGGCGGCGGTGGCGGAAATGGTCTCGCCCAGATAGCACAGCACAAACATCAAGGCCAGGCCGATGATGCCGCTGAGCAGGCAAAGCAGACTGCTGCCGCGGGTGAGATTGTACAGCAGGCGGCTGCCGGCAACCAGTTCGAGATAATCGGCCGAGCGGTCGCGGTCCAGCAGGGCGGCCCGGCGGCCCTGGCTGCCCGCGTCCTCGGCCGACAGGCGCAGACGCTCGTCCACCGGGGGGAACTCCAGCCGACCGCCGCTCAGGCGGAAGCGCTGGCGCAGCAGTGCAGGGTTGAGGATAAAATCGCGCGTGGCGCACAGGCACAGCAGCCGCCGCTGGGCACACAGCGCGTCCAGCCCCATGCGAACCTGGCGGCTGGGGGCATAGTTGATGGAAAACAGCCCGGCCAGCTCATTGTTGATGGCCACATACACGGCCTGGCGGATGTCGGTGTTGTCCGGGATAGCGATGCCCATCAGGCGCATGAAGCTGACCGAGCCGACCAGCACAATGTCCTGACCGATGTTGGCGCCGTAGCCGCCGCCTTCATAGGCCCGGTAGCTGGTCATCACGCCAAAGCCGGTGTGAAAGTCCTGCGCCATGTCCTCGAACACCGGGGCCAGGTCGCCGCCGGTCTCGCGGAAGATGGTGGCGGCGCAGGAGATGACATATTCCTTGTCAAAGCGGCCGTAGAACTTGGCGCCGTTCATGCTTACAGCGCCAACGGGGAACAGGTCGCTGTCGCGCAGCACCACCGCCTGATAGCCGCCCAGCAGCTCGGCGCCCATCCAGCCGCACAGCGCGGCGTGGCTGCGGTACAGCCGCCGGGCCAGCAGGGCAAAGGGACGGGCGAAGCACAGCGCGCCGGCCATCGGGGTGGCGGCGGAGAGCATCATGGCCAGCGTCTGCGGCAGGCTGGACCCGCGCACAAACAGCACCACCAGCGACAGAATCAGCGCGCCGGCCGCGGCGATGGGAACATAATACTGCATCAGCTGGTCGGCGTAGTCGCGCTCTTCCATCTCGCGGAGGAAGGCGGTCGGCTCGCCGCTGGTTTTCACAATGCAGTCGGTGCCGTTCCAAAAGGACGGAACCGAGCGCACGGCCACGGTTCCGCTGCTGCGTTCCAGCGTTTTAGCGGTGCGGCGCATGGCCTGGTGCCGGTAATACGCGCCCCAGAGACAGCACAGCCACGCCAGCGAGGGCAGAAGGCAGTAGGGCACGTGGGGTACTTCAGCCCCAGCGGCAAGAAAGGCGTCGACAGCGCAGCAGACGGTGCTTGCCAGTACCAGCGTCTCGGCGCGGAAGCGCAGGCGGAACAGGTCGTAAACGGTGGCAATCACCAGGTCATAGCACAGCGCCAGGCTCAGCAGCGACAGCACCGCGGCCAGCCGGCACAGCGCGGGCAAGGCGGGGGCCAGCCAGCCAAAGCTGCCGGCCAGCGTGAAATACAGCGCCAGAAGGTTGACCAGCACCAGCGGCGGCAGGCGGCGGCGGGCCGAGTCGGCCCGCTGCTTGAAGCGGCGCACGGCCCGGTCGGGCGGGATGTCGGGCTTGGGCGTGCGCGCTTCGGCCTCCTGCAGGCGGCGCCGGCGCTGCCGGGCAGAGTCGCGCTCGGGCTTTCTCTCCGGACGGGCGGGCTTTGTCTCTGGCTCGTCATCGGCAAAGGCGGGCTGCGGCTGATAGGGCTGCGCTTTGGGCTCGGACGGGGCGGCGGGCCGGGCTTCGATATCGGCGGCGCCGGCCGGCTTATCCCGGCGGGACTTTTTGTGCCGGCCCATGGACTCAATCTCGTCCCAGAGCGCCTCGTCCTCGCTGCTTTCGCCCTCGCTGCCGGACCAGAAGTCGTCGCCCAGGGTGTCGATTTCAGGCGGCGCAGTGAAAAAGCTATCAGTGCTGGGCGCAGCCTGCTCGGGCCGGGGCGGCGGGTTCAGCGGCACGGCGGCCAGATGGGGCACGGCCTGCGGCTGGCTGGCAGGCGCGGCGGAGAACTCTTTCAAAATGTCCTCGGCCTGATATTCGCCGGTGTTGGGTACGCCGTCCAAAAGCCGCAGAGTGTCAAACTTGCGCTTGTCTGATGGCGTATGATTCATTGGACTCTCTCCTCTTGGGCCGTATCAGGCCTGACGCTGGCGCACGGCTTCATACAGGAAGATGGCCGCAGCCGCGGATGCGTTGAGTGAATTGATGTGCCCCCGCATGGGAATGGACACCAGGAAATCGCAGCGCTCGGCCACCAGGCGGCTCATGCCGTCGCCCTCCGAGCCGATGACGATGGCCGCCGGGCCGGTCAGGTCGGTGTGGTATAGGTCGCTGGGGGCGTTGGCCGCCGTGCCGTAGATCCACACGCCATGCTGCTTGAGCGTTTCGATGGCGGCGGTGAGGTTGGGCACCCGGGCCACGGGCAGATATTCCACCGCGCCGGCGCTGGTTTTGGCCACCACGGCGCCCAGACCGGCGCTGCGGCGCTTGGGAATGACAATGCCGTGCGCCCCGGCGCATTCGGCCGTGCGCAGCACGGCGCCCAGATTATGCGGGTCGGACACCTCGTCCAGCAGCACCAGCAGCGGCGGCTCGCCGGCCGCCTCGGCCCGGGCCAGCAGATCCTCCAGCGTGGCGTATTCGTGGGCGGCGGCAATGGCCACCACGCCCTGATGGGCGCGGCCCTCAGACAGCTGATCCAGCTTGTGCCGGTCGCAGGAGACCACCACGGCCCCGGCCTCGCGCGCCATGGCGGCGATGCGGGCCAGCGCGGCGTCGGTGTTTTCGCCGTTGGCCAGATAGACCTTGTCCAGCGGGCGGCCGGCACGCAGCGCTTCGATCACGGCGTTGCGCCCCTCCAGCTGAGTTTCGTCCACCCAGTCCTCGGGCTTCTGCCGGGGCGCGGGGCGGGACGGCTGCGGGCGGTCGGGGCGGCGCTTGCGGTCTGGCCGGTTGGAATATGGCTTGTTCATGTCAAAAATCCTCGATATCCATTAAAATATAGAACTCATACGCGATATTATACCACAGCTTGCGCCCCGGGGCAACCATTGCGGCAGAATCTGTTTGCTCCGGGGTGAAGGAAACGCGCAACATAAACCAAAAAGTTCGCCGCGGCAGGGGAAAAAATGGACTCCTGTTCCATTGCAAATGCCGGATGGATGTGGTATGATGCGTTCAGCTTTTTTGGAAGGAGGCAGCCTATGAAACTGGAGGATCAGCTGGAGGCAGGGCTGG
>CACXCV010000177.1 GCA_902766215.1 Oscillospiraceae bacterium | reverse complement strand
ATGCGCTGAATGGCCCCCACATGATAGCCGTCCGTGGTGCGGATAAAGCGGTCGTTGCTGATGTTCATCAGCTTCCACAGGTCGGTAATGCCCTTGGGGCCGGTGACGATGTTGTCAACAAACTGCTGGGGCGTCACGCCGGCGGCCTTGGCCTTCTCCTCAATCTTCTGGCCGTGCTCGTCGACGCCGGTCAGGAACATGACATCAAACCCCCGCATTCGCTTATACCGGGCCATTGCGTCCGTGGCCACGGTGCAGTAGGTGTGACCGATGTGGAGCTTGTCCGACGGATAATAGATGGGTGTGGTGATGTAAAAAGTCCCTTTCTCTGGCATGGCAATGCCCTCCTACCGGTTGGAATACCATATATATTAGCAGATGATTCAAAAATATGCAAGCTGTCCGCCATTTTTTCACACCGGCGGCCAAATCCCCTTGACAGAATTTCGCAGGCCGGTATAATGAAATTAAAGACCCGATTGGAGGATTCGCCGCAGGAGCAGCCGCAAAGGAGGCGCCACGATGAGCAAGCAGAATTCCACCGACCAGAGCATAAACCTGACACAGGATAAGGCAGAGGCCGGCCGGGTATACCGGCAGTCGGTCGCCGCCGTTTCACGCGGGCAGGCCGACGATCACGCCGTGCAGTTCACCTTTCTCAACGAAGCCGTCGACCAGTTCAAATCACCGGAAAAGGCCCGGCCGCGCGCACCGCTGCCGGTGTGGCAGGGGCTGCTGCAGCTGGCTGCAGTCATCGGCGCCATTCTCTGCGCGCTGCTGGGTCTGTTCAGCCAGGATCGGACCGCCATGTGGCTCTGGCTGGCCGTCGCTGCGGCCTGCCTGATTCTCCGACTGACGCTGGCGCTGATCCGCCGCCGCACCATGCGCGATGACGCGCCGCCGCAAACCTGATCCATTTTACCTCTCCCGCCGCCGCAGCCGGTTTTCGCTGCGGCGGCGGCTTTTTTTGACAAATTGCCCGCCCACAGCCGGAACAAATACGCTTTTCGGCGCGTCTGATAGACAAAGCGCCAAAAAAGCGCCGTTTTTCTCTGTTTCGACTTTTTTGACTTTCTTTTTCCCAGTCTGTCGTGTATAATGGCTGAGATTGTCAGAGAGAATTTCTCACCTCAAGGAGGGTGTACATTGAACACGCAAGCCAATCGTCCGAAAAAGCGCGGGCTGTCCCGGCTGAAGTCCACGGTGCTGGTTCTGATGATCTTGCTCATCTGCGGCCAGCTGCTGTACCTGTTCTGCGTTTATTCCAACATTCCGTTCATTAAAAAGTGGCGCAACATTTACATCAACACTGCCATGACTACCTATACCCACCAGTGGCTGGCCACAGCCCTGCTGCCCAAGGATATGGTTGACGAGGTGGTCGCCGCGCGGCAGGCCGAGCTGGACGCGCAGAAGGGCGCCGAAACCAACTGGGGCGACAAGCCGTCCAACGTGATCCCCTCGCAGATCTCCGACGGCAACAACCCCACCGATTCCAACGTGATTATCACCACCGAGGACGACAAGCCCGACTCTTCGCCTGACAAGCCGCTGTCGGCCCAGCAGGCCTTCTTTCAGCGCTTCGACGAGATCGACCAGTCCAGCATGCTCACCTATGTGAACCAGAACCCCGCGGTGTTGGATGACGGCTGGGAGAACATCAACATCAACGAAGCCGCCCTGTATGACGACGGCACCGACATCCGCACCACCGCCGGCGACCAGGTGCTGGCCATCGACGCAAAGAACGGCATTCTGCTCATCCGCGTCAAGGGCGACGGATATCGCGGCGTGCTGGCCATTGTCAAGGACAGCTCGATGGTCTCGATCCACGCCAGCAAGGGCATTGGCTCCTATGGCAGCCTGTGCAAGGACATTGCGGCCGACGCCGGCGCTCTGCTGGCCACCAACGCCAGCGCCTTCTATGATCCGAACGGCAATGGCAACGGCGGCACCCTGGTGGGCTATGCCGTCTGCGAGGGTGAGCACTACGGCTATATCGCCGGCCGTGCCGACCCCTATAACAACTGGAAACGCATGGAGCTGCACGAGGACAACCTGATGTATGTGGTTGACTCGGCGCAGGATGTGGACCCCACCACCACCGACGCCTGCGAGTGGAACGTGGCGCTGATTGTCAACGGCGAAAAGCTGGTCAGCGGCACCTGGGAGCTGCATCCCCGCTCCGCCGTGGGCATGTCCAGCAACTATGAGGCGATGTTCCTCATCATTGAGGGCCGTCAGCCGCTGAAGGGCCTGCTGGGCACCACCGCAACCGAGGTTGCCGACATTCTCCTGCGCTATGACTGCGCACAGGCCATGCTGCAGGACGGCGGCTCCAGCGCCATCATGGTCTATCACGGTGAGCCGGTCACCATGTGCTCCAACGGGTATGAAACCGGCCGCGCCCTGCCCAACGCCTGGGTGGTTGTCCCGCCCGAGGGCTGAGGCGCTCTCTCACAACCGATACAGCGGCGGCGTGCGGCGCGAAAGCGCGCGGCACGCCGCCGTTCTGTTCCGGCAGGCAGCAAACCGCAGCGGTCAGGCAGCCGGATTGGAAAATACGCTCAATTTTTCACTTTGATTCAAAAATCTTTTTAGTAAACATTGCAAACCCAGTCGGTCCGTGGTAGACTGATAGGTGCCCCCCCTGAATCTATTTAAAAAGGAGAACCAGAGCATGGGTAAAGTGAATCCGAAATTTATCGGCCTGAGCCAGTATAAAGCACCGTTTTGCTATGAGCTGGCAGGCAAACACTTCCACATTATCATGGATGACGGCAGAGAGTTCTCTCTGCACTTCCTCGACGGCGAAACCCTCCAGTATGCAGAAAAGGGTCAGCCCTACATCTGGGACAGCTATGAGTGCATGAAGGGCGACGACACGACGTATTTTGTCCACGTGCAGCCCGCCGCCGGTAAGGGGCTGATCAACTACAGCTGGATCATCGACACCGACGCCCGGCTGGTCACCCTTGTCCTTATGGAAGAGGGCTTTGACCCGGACGTGCCGCGCCTGATCCGCACCACGCCTTTCTTCGGCGCAATCAAGGTGCCGGGCCGCGCCCTGCCGGACACGCGCCACCACCTGTCCCAGCGCATGGTGGGCAAGCACATCTCATGGCACTATAACCCCGGCTTTGCCATCCAGCACATCTACCACTCGCCGACCTGCGTCCGCGCCAGCGGCGACCCGGGCGCGGGCGGCTCCGGCGTCTCGCTGACCGCCCGTTTTGAGCAGGATCTCCAGTCTCCGGATCCCGAGGTGCGCGCCGCCGCGCAGAAGCGCATCGATTATTACAAAGAGCGCTCGACCTACTATCCGATCTATGAGGAAGAGTGCTTCCACATCTGGATCAACGACCACCTCAACCTGTTCTGCTTCCTGGAGGAGACCATGACGCTGCAGCACCCCAACCACGAGGGCGGCGGCGGCGGCATCCTGCTGCTGCAGGACACCGAGCGCGTAATTGACGTCGGGCTGAGCTTCTGCGCCGGGGAATACTACATGTGCACCGCCTATGGTGACGAAAACGAAATTCCCAACCCGCTGGACACCGCACCCTCGCCCTATGACTGGACCCGCCTGAAGGCCATGCCCAGCATCCACTGGGAGATCCCCGAGGAATAATCCCATCCTGAAATCCCGCACCGCATTTTTTCAGGCCCGGCACGCCGCATGGCGCGCCGGGCCTGCGTTGTTTTGCGGGGCAGCCCATATCCAAACACAATCCAGCCGCAGCAGGGAAGCGTTCCCTGCGGCGGCTGGATACTCTTTTATTCCGCATTATTCCGCGCCGGCTTCATCCGGCGGCGCGTCCAGGCGGGTAACCCGCGTGCGCTCGATGCGGTGGTCGTCCACCTGAAGAATGTCCACCTGCAGGCCGTGGGTCCGCAGCGACAGTGTTTCGCCGTCCGCCGGGATCTCGCCCAGCACCGCGCACAAAAACCCGCCAAAGGTCTCATAGTCCGCGTTCTCCGGCAGCGGCACGCCCACCGCCTGCGACACCTCGTCCAGCGGCGCCATGCCGGCAATCTCCCAGCTGTGGTCGTCCAGGCGGACAATCTCGTCCCGGCGCGGCGCGCCGTCCGGGGCCGGAAAGTCGCCCAGCAGCACCTCGATCAGGTCGTGCAGGGTCACGATGCCGCTCAGCCCGCCATATTCCTCAATAAGCACGGCAAAGTGCTGCCCCGTGCGCTGCATGCTGCGCAGCAGCGCGTCGGCCCGCGTCCAGTCGGGCACCAGATAGGGCTTTTTCACCGCGCCGGCCATCACCTGTTCGCGGCCGGTGCCGCCCAGGCGGAAATAGGCCTTGGCCGACAGCACGCCCTCAATGTCGTCCATGGTTTCGCCAAAGACGGGGTAATAGCTGAAGCTGCTGCCGCGGATCACGCGGTCCCACTCCTCGGGGCTGTCCTCCAGATACAGCCCTACCACGTCCACCCGGTGGGTGCAGATTTCCTCCACCGAGATGTCGTCCAGCTCGAACACGTTCTGGATCAGCTCGCCCTCGCCGGCGGCCAGCACGCCGCGTTCGCTGCCGGCGCTGACCATCAGGCGGATTTCCTCCTCGGTAACCTCGTCCTCCTCCTCGGCGCTGATGTGCAGCAGCCGCAGCACCCCGTTGGTCGAGGCCGTGAGCACCCACACCAGCGGCTTGAAGGCGACGCTGACCACCGACAGCAGCCTCGCCAGCGCCAGGGCAATGGGTTCGGTTTTGTGCATGGCGATGCGCTTGGGCACCAGCTCGCCAAAGACAATGCTGAAGTAGGCGATAATCAGCGTGATAACAAACACGCAGACCGACTGCAGCACGCCCTGCCGCAGCGGCACGCCAAGCCGCAGCAGCCACGACACCAGCGGCACGGCAAAGCTGTCGGCCGCATAGGCGCTGCCCAGAAAGCCCGCCAGCGTGATGGCCACCTGAATGGTGGCCAGAAAGCGCGCCGGAACCGCCGTGAGGCTGCCCAGCCGCTGGGCGCGCCGGTCGCCCTCGTCGCTCAGCTGGCGCAGGCGCGCGCTGCTCATGGATACAACTGCAATCTCCGCGCAGGCAAACACTGCGTTGAGTGCGATCAGAATAATCTGTAAAAGAATTGCGCCAATCATAGTATGTTCGACTCCTTATTATTTTGCGTCAAATGGTGGCTGCGGACGGCGGCAAAGAGCCGCAGATATGAAAAAACGGCACAGCAAAGCAGCTGGCCCCCCAGCTACCGCTATGCACGCATTCGGCAGTATTTCATTCGACACAAATGGCAGGCGTCGCCCTGACTGTCCTCTTCCACGGTGTGGATCGCCCTCCCCTCTGGCTGATATTGGGTACAGTATACCGCAGCCAGGCGCGTTCGTCAAGGGGGATTGCAGCAGCCTTCCTCACAGGACGGCTTGCAAAGCGCGGCCTTATGCTGTACTATGGTCATCATACAGCGCCGCGCCGGAGGTCACGTCCGCCACCGAACAGGATCTGGACGAGATCTTTGCCTGTCTCGAGCGGTTTATTGCCGGCTGCTGGCTGCTGGACCGGCCCGACCGGGAGCACAACCCGGCTTCAAACCACCTGTGTGCCTCGCTGGGCTTTCGCCGTGTGTTCTCCCAGGGGGGGAATACCGCCGGGCGGACTGAGCGGCAGCCGGAAAACCGTTTCTGATCTGAACAAGGGGGACAACATCATGCAATACCGCACCGACCGGGCCGGAAACCGGCTGTCAATTCTGGGCTTTGGCTGCATGCGCTTTGACCGGGCGCGGGGCGGCATCGACCTGGACAAGGCGCAGGCCGAGCTGCTGGCCGCCATCGATGGCGGCGTAAACTATCTGGACACGGCCTATCTCTATCCCGGCAGCGAAGCCGCCGTGGGCGAGATTCTGGCCCGCACCGGCCGCCGGGATCAGGTCTATCTGGCCACCAAGCTGCCGCACTATCTCATCAAGTCGGCCGCCGGGGCCGAGCGCATGTTTCAGGAGCAGCTGCGCCGCCTGCGCACCGACCACATCGACTATTATCTCATGCACATTCTCACCGATGCCGACACCTGGGCGCGTCTGACAGGGTTGGGCATTGCCGACTGGATCGCCGAAAAGAAGGCCAGCGGCCAGATCGGGCAGATCGGCTTTTCCTATCACGGCGGCAGCGAACAGTTCTGCCGCCTGGTGGACGCCTATGACTGGGACTTCTGCCAGATTCAATACAACTATCTGGATGAGCACAGCCAGGCCGGCCGGCGCGGGCTGCTGCACGCCCACGAAAAGGGTCTGCCGGTAATCATCATGGAGCCGCTGCGGGGCGGGCGGCTGGTGGAGCTGCCGCCCCAGGCCCGGCACATTCTGGACGAGGCAGGCGGCGGCAGTCCCGCCCGCTGGGGCCTGCGCTGGCTCTGGGATCAGCCGGAGGTGACGGTGGTGCTCTCGGGCATGCACTCGCCCCAGATGGTGGCTGACAACCTGGCCGCCGCCGCAGACAGCGTCCCCGGCATGTTGAGCGAGCGCGAGCGCGCCGTCTATCCCCAAGTGGTGGAGGCGCTGCGGCAGAGCACCAAAGCCGGCTGCACCGGCTGCGGCTATTGCCAGCCCTGCCCGGCTGGGGTGGACATCCCCGGCGTGTTTCAGTGCTGGAACAGCCTGTATGCCGAAAGCAAACGCGCCGCACGGCACGACTATGTCAAGTGTACGCTCCTGCGGCCCAGGCCCAGCGGCGCGGCCCAGTGTGTGGGCTGCGGCCAGTGTGAGCGGCACTGCCCGCAGAGCCTTCCCATCCGCACACTGCTGGCCGCCGCCCGGCGCGACCTGGAGGGCGCGGAATACCGCGTTATGCGCTGCGCCGTGCGCCGGCTGCACTTGTGGGGCTGAAATATTACGAAATTGTAGACAGGCAGGAACTTTTTCCCGCCGTGCCGCGTCCAGTCTGTAAATTCCATGCATACGACATGAAAGGAGCGCGTTTGTAATGAACCGAACTCATGCCATTCCCGCCCTGCTGCTGTGCCTGCTGCTGCTTGCTGGCTGCCTGACGGGCTGCGGCGCGTCCGCCGACTTTGCCGCGGACACGATTGCCTCCTCGCCCATGGCCTCCCCTGCGGACAACAATAGCTCTTCCTATCAGAACAGTGCCCTCCCACAAGAGCGCTTTGACCAGGACGGGTCGTTTCCCATGACGGAGACGGCCTATGATGACATCGAAAGCGGCAGCACTGCCGAAGCTGCGGAGGACAATCTCCCGGATTTTGCCGAAAAGATCATCTATTCCGGCTATGTCACCATCGAAACCACCGCTTTTGACAGCGCCGTGGCCGCCCTGGAGCAGACGGTGGCCGAGCTGGGCGGCTTTATTCAGGACGCCAGCGTGGACGGCCGCAGCGTTCGCCGTGCCGACGGCAGCACCGCCGTGGTTGACCGCTGGGCCAACTACACCGTGCGCATCCCGGCCGCAAGGTTCAACGATTTTCTCTCCCGCACGGGCAGCATCGGCAACGTGACCAGCACCAGCCGCAGCGCGGAAAACGTCACCTCGCAGTACACCGACTATCAGGCGCGGCTGGACTCGCTGACCATTCAGGAGGAGCGCCTGCTGGACATGCTGGAGCAGAGCGGCGAGCTGGACAGCCTGATCGCTCTGGAGGAGCGCCTGTCCGAGGTGCGCTACGAGATCGAGTCCATCGAGCGCAGCCTGCGCAACCTGGATCAGCGGCTGAGTTATTCCACCGTGACGCTGAACATCCAGGAAGTGGAGGTCTACACCCCCACCGCAACCATCACCCGCAGCTTTGGCGAAAAGCTGGGCGACGCGCTGCACGACGGCTGGAACGGCTTTGTCCGCGGGCTGCAGAATCTGATGCTGGTGCTGGCCGCGGCGCTGCCCGCGCTGGTGCTGCTGGCCGCAATCGCTGTGGTGGTAGTGCTGATCGTCCGCCGGTCTGTCCGCCGCAGCCGCGCAGCCCGTCAGGCCCAGCTGGAGGCCCACGCCGCGCAGCCGGCCCAGCCGCCGGTTCCCGGCAGGGAAACAACCTATGTCGTCAGCCCCGATCCCGCCGACAAGCCGAAGAAAAAAGGCTCCTGAGACGCTGCAGCTCCCTGCCTTATACCCCCTTATACCCCCTTATACTCCCCGTCAGATGACACAGAGGGCGCTGCCGGCCAGCAGCGCCCTCTGTTGTGTTTCTGTCTGTCTTACCACGTCAGTCCCAGCCGCTCCAGCACCGCAAGCGTGTGCTCCATCCGGTCACTGAGCGGAATCTCCGTCCAGTGGGAGTTGGTATGCCGGCCCGTTTCATCCAGGTCGGAATAGTCCACCTGCACCACCACGTTGCGGCTCTTCGGGTCGTATTCCGTGCCCAGCTTGCTGGCGCTGGTATAGGCTCCGGCGCGGATGTCCGCCTCAAGCGCCTGATAGACCTCCCAGCTCTGGGCGTGGTTCAGGTCCAGCAGCGTCTCGCCGCCCAGATCCCAGTCGAGGATGGTCACCTCGTTCAGCTGCGCCTCGTCGGTCAGGCCGCCTGCAAAGCTCATCTGCATCGTCACCGCCGCGTCGGACAGAAAGTCGCGCAGCAGCCGGCCCGAAGCGGGCATGTCGTCGCACACCGGCACCCGGTAGTCCCGCGCCAGCACCGCGCCGCTTTTCAGCTGATAGGCAATGCGGACCGACACACCGGGGCAGCGGTTGTCCTCCAGCTCGCTGCGGCAGGCCAGCAGCCCCTCGTGCAGCGCCACCGCGCGCTCCGGGTCCACCTGCGCGCTGTCATAGACGCTCACGGTGGCCACTGCCACCTCCGACGGGTCGGGTACGCGGCGCTCCAGACCCAGCAGGTCCAGCTTCAGTCCGGTCAGCATCAGGGCCAGGCACACCGCCGTCAGGCCCCAGCCAAGGAACACGCGCTTTTGAAACACGCGCACCGACTTGCGCACCATCATCTCCGCCGCCAGCCAGGCCGCCAGGCTCCAGGCAACCACGGCAAACAGCACCTGGGCAAAGCTGGGATCGTCCTCTCCATAGAGCGCCAGCGTCAGCACGCCCAGCAGAATGCCGCCGCAGGCGGCGCAGGCCACCTTGAACACCGGCCGCAGCCACGACACGGCCAGCAGGTCGCCGGCGCGCTCGGACCGGCGCACGCGGCCCAGCAGCAGCGCTGCCGCCAGCAGCGCCGTGCCCGCCGCCGCATAGATTGCCAGCCCCCACAGGCATTCGCCCACCAGGCGCGCCGCGCCCTCGATGGCATAGGTCTTGTCCAGGGCCAGCAGCCGAAGCAGCGGGGTGAACCAGCAGACCAGCTGCGGCATGGTCATGCTGGAAAAGCCCAGCAGGAACAGCTGCACCACTGCCGCAAGGGCATAGTATACCACCATAACGGCAAAGTTGGCCGCCGCATACAGCCCTACCGCCGCCGCGGCCATGCCGGCCAGCTGGCAGCAGAGCATCCCCAGCGAGAAAAACAGCAGCGAGGCCGCGCCATAGAACAACAGCAGCTGGCCCAGGCTGACAGGGTCAATCACGCCATAGTGCAGCTCGACCACGGCCGTAACCGCCGCCGTCAGCAGCGCCGGCGCCCAGAGCATGGTCAGCCCGGCGGCAGCCCCTGTGAGCAGCAGGCCCTCGCGGCGGATGGGCAGCGCGTGGTAAAACTGCACCGACCGCGCAGAAAACAGATAGCGGCTGAGCAGCACCGCTGTCAGGATCCCCAGGACAAACGCGCCGCCCGCAGCCAGATAGGTACAGTCAATGGTCAGGCGGCTGATTCCCGCTGCCGTCACGGCCTTGTGAAGGTGCACGTCCGCAGCGCAGCTGCGGGCCATATTCACCGGCAGGATCAGCACCATTGCCAGCAGTGCGGCAGCCCAGCAGGGCCAGAGACGCAGCAGGCTCGTGCGATACAGGGTAGGATTAAAGAAGGATCTCTTTGACCGCATAGTCCGTACCTCCCAACTCATAAATAAAGATTTCTTCCAGCGACAGCGGCAGCGTCTCCATAAAGATGGGGTTGGTGTTGAGATACCGCTGCGTAACCTCCTCGGGGCTGCCGCGGAGGATCAGCATTTTCAGCCGGCCGGAGCTGGACTCATGCAGCAGCGGCAGGCCCGCCGGCAGCGGGGGCGCCTCGCCCTCCCAGACAGCCTGCAGCTTGGTCACGTTGCCCTGCAGCTGGCTCAGGCTGCGCTCAAGCACCACCTTGCCCCGGTGCATGATGCCCACATGGTCGCAGACGTCCTCCAGCTCGCGCAGGTTGTGCGAGGAGACCAGCACCGTCATCCCGCGCTCGGCCACGTCGCTCAGCAGCAGGCTCCACACCTGGCGGCGCATCACCGGGTCAAGCCCGTCCACCGGCTCGTCCAGCAGCAGCACGTCCGGCCGGCAGGAGATAGCCAGCCAGAAAGCCGCCTGCTTCTGCATGCCCTTGCTCAGGCGGCGCAGCGGCGTTTTGGGGTCAACGGCGGAAAAGGCCTCCTGCAGCTGGGCAAAGCGCTGCGGGTCAAACCCGCGGTAAAACCCCCGGTAGAACGCAGCCATTTCCCTGACCCCGGCCTGAAGAAAATAGAACAGGTCGTCCGGGATGGACTGCACCCGCTGCTTCAGGGCCGGGTTTTCCCACACGGACTGGCCGTCGATGCACACGCTGCCGCTGTCCTGGCGGTACACGCCGCTCAGGTGGCGCAGCAGGGTGCTCTTGCCGGCGCCGTTCGGCCCCACCAGACCATAGACCGCGCCCCGGGGCGCGTGCAGGCTGGCCCCGTCCAACGCGGCAAAGCCGTCAAAGCGCTTGGTCACGTTTTTTACCTCGATCATTTGCAATCCTCCTCTTCCGGCGCATGCCAGGCCGCCCGCAGGCGGGCCGCCGCGTCCTCCTCGCTGCAGCCCAGCAGGTGCAGCTCGCGCGCAGCACTCTCCAGCTGCCGCAGCAGCTCGCTCCGGCGGCTGGTGGCCGCGCGCTCCAGCCCGGCGCAATAGGCACCCCGGCCGCTGACGGTGTAGATATACCCCGCCTGCTCCAGCTCGCGGTAGGCCCGCTGGATGGTGTTGGGGTTGATGGCCAGCTCCGCCGCCAGCTCACGCACCGAGGGCAGTTTCTCCTCCGGGGCAATGGCCCCGGTGAGCATCAGCCGTCGCAGCCCGTCGTAAATCTGCTCGTAAATCGGCCGCGTGTCCCGATAGTTCAGTGTCAGCATCGGCTCCCTCCGTTCCATCTGTATTAATACTGCTAGTACACTTATACCACAGGCAACCGCGCCTGTCAAGGAAAATCTGCGCTGCCCGATCGTGGTGAAATTCGACGAACCCCGACAGGAAAACCCCGGTATCTTGTGCATTCCCGCCAAAAAAACAAAACCCTGGTTGTACAGGTTGACAAAGCGCCCCCGCCGGTAGTAACATGTACCTGTCAGCGCTCGAAAGACACAGCGCTCATTATGAATACTTGCCAATATAGGTTCGAATGGATGGCTCGAATGTTTCTACCGCAGCGCCACAAGCTGCGACTATTGGTTTTCCGGCGGCGTGCGTTCCATAGTGCGTCCCGGTATTGGCAAGCAGACTGCGCAGGCGTCTGCTTTTTGTTTTTGTGCAAGCGGGCTTCGGCTCTTTGCAGATAGAACACCAACATACAACAAGCTATGGAGGAAAGAAACAATGAAAAAGATTCTGTCCCTGCTGCTCGTCCTGGCAATGTGCCTGTGCCTGATGGCCGGCTGCAGCTCGCAGCCCGCTGCCGACGCCAACAACGACGCACCCGCTGCCGACGATGCCAAGGCCGCGCTGAAGGTCGGCTTCATCTTCCTGCACGACGAAAACTCCACCTATGACCTCAACTTCCTGAACGCCGCCAAGGAAGCCTGCGCTGATCTGGGCTTTGAAGAGTCGCAGTTCATCTTCCGCACCAACATCCCCGAGGGCCAGGAGTGCTATGACGCCGCGGCCGAGCTGGTCGATGCCGGCTGCTCCATCATCTTTGCCGACTCCTTCGGTCATGAGGATTTCATGATCCAGGCCGCCAAGGAATTCCCCAACGTGTAGTTCTGCCACGCCACCGGCACCAAGGCGCACACCGAGAACCTGGCCAACTATCACAACGCCTTCGCTTCCATCTATGAGGGCCGCTACCTGGCCGGCGTCGCCGCCGGTATGAAGCTCAACGAGATGATCGAGGCTGGCGAGTTCACCGCTGACGAGGCTAAGATGGGTTATGTCGGCGCCTTCACCTACGCCGAGGTTATCTCCGGCTACACCTCCTTCTTCCTGGGTGCCCGCTCTGTCTGCCCGTCCGTCACCATGGAAGTTACCTTCACCGGTTCCTGGTATGACGAGACCGCCGAAAAGGAAGGCGCCAATAAGCTGATTGCCAACGGCTGCAAGCTGATCTCCCAGCACGCCGACTCCATGGGCGCTCCGACCGCCTGCGAGACCGCCGGCGTTCCCAACGTTTCCTACAACGGCAGCACCCAGGCCGCCTGCCCCAACACCTTCATCGTTTCCTCCCGTATCAACTGGGCTCCGTACTATGAGTTCGTGATCAACTCCTACCTCAAGGGCGAAACCATCCCCGCCGACTGGACCGGCACCCTGGACACCGGCTCCGTGGTTCTGACCGACGTCAACACCCAGGCCGCTGCCGCCGGCACTGCCGAGGAGATCGAGGCGGTCAAGGCCAAGCTGATCTCCGGCGAAGTGAAGGTCTTTGACACCACCACCTTCACCGTTGACGGCGCCAACCTCGACAGCTACATGGCTGACGTGGACACCGATCCCGACTACACCCCCGACACCGAGGCTGTGGTTGACGGTGCTTTCCAGGAGTCCAAGTTCCGTTCCGCTCCGTATTTCGATCTGAAGATCGACGGCATCAGCCTGCTCGATACCGCGTTCTAAGATTTCTTCAAGAGGATATCCGGAGGGAGGCCCGCAGGGCTTCCCTCCGGGGATACAGCTGTAAAGGGCAGCGCAGTGAACTTCGCCGCGCTGCCCTTTGTAACTGTTTCTCCGCAATTTTTGTCGTTTCTTGACGCAGCGCCGGAAATGCGGAATTCTGAAACCGTTCCGTTTTCCGTTTTGAATTTGACAGGGAGTGAAGCATTTGGACAGCAAAACAGCCGCAGTGAAAATGCGCGACATCACAAAAACCTTCGGCTCGGTGGTGGCCAACGACAAGGTGTGGCTGGACATCTACCGCGGAGAAATCCTTGCCCTGCTGGGCGAAAACGGCAGCGGCAAAACCACGCTGATGAACATGCTCTCGGGCATCTACTACCCCGACGAGGGTCACATCTACATCGACGACAAAGAGGTTGTGATCCGCTCGCCGAAGGACGCCTTTGACTATGGCATCGGCATGATTCACCAGCACTTCAAGCTGGT
>CACXCV010000176.1 GCA_902766215.1 Oscillospiraceae bacterium | reverse complement strand
TATACAGCATGGGCAGCTCGCGGTAGGTCTGCAGCACACGGGACCAGTGATCGCAGAACATGGTCTCCGACGTGGGGCGGAAGGCCAGACGCTCCTCCAGCTTTTCGCTGCCGCCATGGGTAACCCACGCCACCTCGGGGGCAAAGCCCTCGACCAGCTCGCCCTCTTTTTTCAGCAGGCTTTCGGGGATCAGAACAGGCATGGCCACGTTCTGGTGGCCGGTCTTCTTAAACTCGCCGTCCATCAGCCGCTGGATATTTTCCCAAATCGCATAGCCGTAAGGTCGCAGAATCATGAAGCCCTTGACGCTGGCATACTCGACCAGCTCCGCCTTGCGGCAGATGTCGGTATACCATTGTGTAAAATCGACCTCCATATCCGTGATGCTTTCGACGCGTTTCTCTTTAGCCATGCGTTTTCATCCTTTCGTGTGCCGCGGCGTGCTGTGCCGCGAGATTACAGCGTTATTATTGTACCACTTCTGTCAAGACTTTCATAGAATGGTGCAAACCAAAACGAGGTGATGCCGATGGGACTGACGTTCTTTGTTAAAACGCTGCCCGGCGAGCGGGTAGAGACCAATATCACCCTGCCCGAGCCGTCCGGCAGCACCATCTGCGGCACCATCACCGCCAGCGGCGGCGAGCCGGCTGCCGGGGTGCTGGTGCTACTGCTGCGGGACGGGGAGCCGTTTCCCCTGGCGCAGTGTACCACCGACGAGCACGGCCTTTACTGCTTCGGCCCGCTGGCCGAAGCGCAGCTGTATCAGCTCTGCGTGTTCCAGGCCGGCCAGCGGGTGCGGCACCTGGACATCCAGCTCTAGGAGGGATGGACATGGAACACTATCTGGTGGGTCTCAGTGCCGAAACACAGCTGTTTTACACGCAGGTGGCCCAGTGCGCCCAGCTGCCGCTGGAGCAGGTGCTCTCCGACGTGTTGTTCAGGCTGGCCGGCGAGCTGAGCCTGGAGGCCCTGGCCAGAACCGAGCGGGAATAAACGGCAGGTGCAGGGGAATCCTGCACCTGCCGCCTTTTCTGTCCGGTCTTTGCCTGTTGGCTTATTCGACCGCCGCGAACAGAATCAGGTCATCCATATGGTAGAGATACCCGCCCTCCGTCTGCGCATATTCCACCGTCAGCGTCATGGCCGGGAGGGTGTCGTCGGCACGGATCTCCATCGTCTGCCACTGGTGGGCGTTGTACAGCGCGTTGTATTCCTCCTCATAGTAGCTGCTTCCGTTGTCAATCACGTATTTGGCCGACGGAAAATACTCCAGCGCCTCGCTGCGCGACCGCGCCATCGGCATCAGCCTCAAATCCATCAGCGCTCCTGCGATCAGTGGCTGGCGTCTTGCGTTGTTCAGCCGCAGTTTGGTCAGGTCAAACTTGCCGTTGTCTGCGCTGACGATAATCGGATATCCCCACCCGCTTTCGCAAAGAAACACAAGATATACATCGCCCTTCTGCATGGGATAGCTCTCGTCCATGCCGACCACCGAGCCGTCGGCAAGCATGGCGCACTGCTCCACCATCTGAAAGGTCTCCTCATATTCCCGCTCGTTTTTATAAAACTGCAGCGCCCGCACCGTGCGGACAGAATGTGCGTTGTAAAACCGGTCGCCCGTTTCCGAAATGCCGCGGCTGTTCTCCTGCGTCAGCTCGTCCTCCGGCGTGACCAGCGCAATCGTATGGGCGCGCTTCCACAGACCCTGATAGTCAAACTGGGCATAGTCCGCCATGCAGGTAAAACGGAAGGAGGGATATTTCATGTTGTATAGTTCGTACATCGACTGCACAGCTTCCAGCGTCTGCTCTTCCTTCCAGTGGCGATATCCCGCCGCACCAAGGGCCAAAAGCGCAAGCAGCGCCGTGCAGGCCAGCAATCCTGTCACCCATTTCTTTCTTCTGGTCATAGCAAGCCCTCCTCAGGAACACCATATGGTATGCAAATCTGAAAAGTTGGTTGCGCTCGGCTCATACATGTTGCTAAGTCCCTGAACCATCACAGTTTCTCTATCATGTCCCAATCCCAAAATGTGGCCAAATTCATGCACCGCTGTTTTCAAAACACAGTCGTCAATGTCTGCCGTGCTGTACCCGTATTCCGGCAGAGTCTGCACCGCAACGCTGACATGTGACGGATATACATATAAAAAAGCCCATTCCCACGTCAGTCCGTCACCCAGGCTCAGGTTATAGCCGTTTCCATCCGGATCCAGCATCCATAGGCTTACCCGGCCATACACCTGTGAATCCGAATACGGTGACGTAAACGAAACCGTTACGTCCTGACGCGGATTGTCCACCAGTTCTATATTCCGTGCGCAGCACCTGCGATAACCT
>CACXCV010000175.1 GCA_902766215.1 Oscillospiraceae bacterium | reverse complement strand
GTTGGCTGTCTTGCGGCCCACGCCGGGCAGGGTCAGCAGCTGATCCATCTGGTCCGGAATCCGCCGGTCATAGACCTCGCGCAGGCGGCGGCAGGCCAGGACAATGTCCTTTGCCTTGGCGCGGAAGAAGCCGCAGGAGTGGATATATGGCTCGATTTCCTCCGGCGCGGCATCGGCAAAGGCGTCCAGGCTGTCAAAGTGCGCGAACAGCGCCGGCGTGACCAGATTCACCCGGGCGTCGGTGCACTGGGCGCTCAGCCGCACGGCGATCATCAGCTGATAGTCCTGGGCGTAGTGGAGGGCGCAGAGCGCCTCGGGATAGCATTGCTTCAGCGCGGAGAGAATCCCCTCCACACGGGCGGTGGTGTCCATGAAACAGACCTCCGTTTTCAAGCGAATTTTGCAAAAAGCAGCGGGATAAGCGGGATATGAGATCAATTCATTATATCATGCCGGCCACTGCGGCGCAATGGCATTTGCAGGCGCGGAATTTGCCGGGGCGTGCAACAAAATAGTTGCAACAAAGCAGGCAAACCAGTATAATATAACAGGAAATTAACAGATAATCCGACAACCTGAGGAGGAACCATATATGAGTACACCGTCAGTAAAGCGTATTGGCGTGCTGACCAGCGGCGGCGACGCCCCCGGCATGAACGCGGCCATCCGTGCGGTGGTGCGTGCCTGCATTTATGAAGACATCGAATGCATCGGCATCCGCCGCGGCTATAACGGCCTGATCAATCAGGACATCAAAAAAATGGAAGAAGGCGACGTCGCCCACATTATCAACCGCGGCGGCACGGTGCTCTATTCCGCCCGCAGCATGGAATTTATGACCCCGGAGGGCCAGCAGAGAGCGGTGGATACCTGCAAGCTGCTGGGCCTGCAGGGCATTGTGGGCATCGGCGGCGATGGCACTTTCCGCGGCCTGCAGGCGCTGAGCCACTATGGCATCAACGTGGTGGGCATCCCCGGCACCATTGACAACGACATTGGCTGCTCGGAATATACCATCGGTTATGACACGGCGGCCAACACCGCGGTGGAGAACATCGACAAGCTGCGCGACACCATGCAGTCCCACGAGCGCTGCTCGATTGTCGAGGTGATGGGCCACACGGCGGGCCATCTGGCGCTGTATGTGGGTCTGGCCACCGGCGCGACGGCGGTGCTGGTTCCCGAGCGCCCGGTGGACTTCCAGCATGACGTGATTGAAAAGATTCAGAATGCGCGCATTGCCGGGCGAACCCATTACATGATTATCGTGGCCGAGGGCGCCGGCAGCGCCCAGAGCTATGGCGAAAAGCTGAAAGAGGCGCTGAACCTGGACGTGCGCGTGACCGTGCTGGGTCATGTGCAGCGCGGCGGCACGCCCTCTGCCCGCGACCGCGTGGCGGCTACCCGCATGGGAGACCGCGCCGTGGAGCTGCTGGCCTCCGGCAAGACCAACCGCATTATCTGCGTGAAAAACGGCAAGGTCAGCGATGTGGATATGGAAGAGGGTCTGGCGATGAAGCGCGGCCTGTACACGCAGGATCTGCGCGTGCTGGACACCATGACCGGCATCTGAGCGGCTGACAGAATCTGACGGATTGATTCCGGCATTTGTCGGGCATCCTGTATCATGCTTATAAGAAGGGGGGATCGCCGTGATGCCGCAGAAAACAAAGCGGCGCTGGCTGCCGTGGGCTGCGGCCTATATCCGGCGCCTGGCGGGGCTGGATCTGCAGCTCTATGCGGCAAACGCCTCGTTCTTTCTGTTGATTTCCGCATTTCCTGCCGCGATGCTGCTCATGACGCTGCTGAAGTTCCTGCCGCTGGACGCTTCGGATATGCTGGCAATGACCAGCGGGGTGCTGCCGCCGGCGACACAGGGCCTGGCAGAGTATCTGATCAGCGATCTTTATGCGGCCGACTCCGGCACGGCGATTTCTCTTTCCGCGGTTACGGCGCTGTGGTCGGCTTCCCGCGGGACGCTGGCGGTGCTGGGCGGGGTCAACGCGGCCTATGGCGCCGACGACACCCGCAGCTGGATCTGCCGGCGGGCGCTGAGCATGGTTTACATGCTGGGCATGCTGCTGGCGCTGGTGCTGACGCTGGCGATGCATGCCTTCGGCGGGCGGCTGCAGGAGCTGCTGCTGAGCGCGTTCCCCAGCGTGGGGAGCTGGCTGAGCGATGTGATGCATCTGCGCACGGTTATCGTGCTGCTGGTGCTGGTGCTGTTCTTTCAGATTATCTACACGGCCTTTCCGCACCGGCGGGTGCGCTTTGTGCGCCAGCTGCCCGGAGCGGTGCTGGCGGCGGTGGGCTGGCTGGGCTTTTCATCGGTCTATTCGCTGTATATCGAGCATTTTGGCAATGTGTCCGTGCTCTATGGCAGTCTGACGGCAGTGGTCGTTACCATGCTGTGGCTGTATTTCAGCATGTGCATCGTGTTTTTCGGCGCCACGCTCAACGAGCGGCTGGAGCATGGCGGCATCTGGCCCTGCCGGGACGAGCAGGCCAGGCCGCTGCAGCAATAAAAACAACGCCGGAAGGCCAGCGGTCTTCCGGCGTTTCTTCGCATGTTCGCATGTAAGGTCAGTCAAAATAGATGGTTCTGCCGCTCTGCGCCGAGCGGTACACCGCGTCGAGAATCTGGCTGACCACAAAAGCCAGCTCGGGCTTGACCAGCAGTTCGCCCCGGCCCAGCAGCGCGTTGACCCACACCTGTGCCTCGGCCTCGCCGGCAGTGGGCTGGGGGTTGTGCGGCAGTGGGGGCGCGTTCATGGGGCTGGTCTCAATGGTGCTCAGCACCTGCCGGTTGGCAATGACGTGGTTGGCGCGCACGCCGTTTTCGCTGTCCAGGCCGCCTCTGGTGCCGCAGAGCACTACGCTGGACTTGGGCGGCACCATGTTGATGGCCCAGGCGGAGCGGATGTTGATCAGCGCGCCGTTTTTCATACGCACAAAGCCAAAGGCTGCATCTCCCACAGTGTATTTGGCCGGATCCCAGGGGCCGAAGGGGTTGCCCATCTCGCCGGGGGCGGCATGTCGGCCCAGCTTGTCAAAGCACACGCCGGTTACGCTGGCTACCTCATAGTTGTTCATCATCCACAGCGTCAGATCCAGCGCATGGGTGGCAATGTCGATCAGCGGGCCGCCGCCCTGGGCAGCCTTGTCGGTGAACACACCCCAGGTGGGAACGCCCCGCCGGCGGATAGCATTGGCCTCGGCATAATAGATCTCGCCCAACGCGCCGGAGTCAACATAGTCTTTCATGGCGCGGCTGGCCAGCAGCTGCCGGTAGTCGGTGTACACCGCTGCGCCCGGCGCACCGAATTTGGAGGCTGCCGCCTAGGCCCGCTCACGGCTCAGGTCGCAGAAGGCGGCCAGCTCCGCCTCAGGCTGAACAGCCATGGCCGTCAGATGCTTTTCGTTGGCGATGCCGCCGCAGCCGATAAAACCAAAGCGCAGTTTTTTTGCCGTGACACTGCCGTGCATGGGAATTCCTCCTTTTGTCCCGCCTGCCGGAACGGCAAGCGAGTAAAATCTGTTTTTTTCATGATACTCTGCCGCAGCGCGGCTTGTCAAGCGGTATTCCTTCCGTCGAACACAGACATCCATGAACCCAACCAGACAACTTTTAGTAAGGGGCGACCGCCATGTCCAACTGTGCCATTATCTGTGAATTCAACCCTCTGCACAACGGCCACCAGCGCCTGCTGGACGCGGCCCGCACGCTGGCGGGCGAGGATGGGACGGTGGTCTGCCTGATGAGCGGCAATTTTGTGCAGCGGGGCGAGCCGGCCCTGCTGCACAAGCTTGACCGCGCGGCGGCGGCGCTGGCCGCCGGGGCGGATGTGGTGCTGGAGCTGCCGCTGACGGCGGCCGTGGCCTCGGCCGAGCGCTTTGCGGGCGAGGGCGTGCGGATTCTGACGGCACTGGGCGGCGTGGACTGGCTCTGCTTTGGCAGCGAGTGCGGCGATGCGGCGCGGCTGACGGCGGCGGCCCGGGCATTGCAGAGCACGGCCTTTCCCGCCGCCCTGCGCCGGCGGCTGGACGGCGGGCTGCCCTTTGCCGCGGCGCGGCAGGCGGCGCTGGAGACACTGACCGGCGACGGGGCGCTGCTGGCCGGTCCTAACGACATCCTGGCGGTGGAATACTGCAAGGCTCTGGCCGGGACCAATATCCGGGCCTGGACGCTGCGGCGCGAGGGGGCCTATCACGGCGGCAGCGACCCGGCGCAGCCCTCGGCCTCGTGGCTGCGGCGCAGCGACACACCGGAGGCGTGGGTGGAGCGCGTGCCGCCGGCAGCGCTGGCCATCCAGCGCCGTGCTGCGCGCTATGGCTATACCTATGGCCAGCGGGCGGTGCTGGCCCGGCTGCGCACCCTGACCGATGCCCAGTGGGAGGCCCTGCCCTATGGCGGCGAGGGCCTGTGGCGGCGGCTGATGGCGGCGGCGCGGAGCGCCGACTCGCTGGAAGCGGCACTGGAGACAGCGGCGACCCGGCGCTATCCCCGTGCGCGCCTGCGCCGGATGCTGCTGTGCGCCTACCTGGGCCTGACGGCGGAGGAGCTGTCCGCGCCTGCGCCCTGGGTACGGCTGCTGGGCTTTTCCCCGGCGGGACAGCCGCTGCTGCGGCAGTGGCGCGGCGGTGCGCTGCCGGTGCTGCATGTGGGCACGGCGGGGCCGGACGCAGCCTTTGACGCGCTGGAGCGCCGCGCGGCGGCGCTGTACGGCCTGCTGGCGGAGGATCTGTCCGCCGCGCGGCATGACGAGCGCGCCTGCCGGGTGGTGCGGGGATAGCCGCGCCGGCACGGCGGCGGGCGACAAATTTCGTGTATACTTTTCCCGCCCGGTGTGGTATAATGAGCCAGTACCGGTTCCGGAGCGGGCCGGATGATCGGGTTCAAAGCGGTGCGCGCGGCTGCGCCCGTTCTTGATACACAGGCTGGTCCATGCGCAGGGCAGGCGGCGAAGCGGGGCCGCCCTGCTGCGGATGGAAGACCAACCGAACATTTTTTACGCAGGCGCCCGGCAGCTGCCGGCGCCGACATTTTCTGCCCGGAAGGGGCAGGGACACGGTGGACAAGCCCCGCCGTGCGCCCTATTTTATTAGGAGTTGAACCAATTTGGCTGAAAAACTGAAAATTATCCCTCTGGGAGGCCTGGGCGAAATCGGCAAGAACATGACCGTGTTGGAGTACGGAAATGATATGCTGGTGATCGACTGCGGCCTCGGATTCCCGGACGACGATATGTTCGGCGTGGATCTGGTGATCCCCGATGTGAGCTATCTGGTGAAAAACCAGCACAAGCTCCGGGCGATTGCCCTGACCCACGGCCACGAGGATCATATCGGCGCCCTGCCGTATGTTCTGCAGGAGGTGCAGGTGCCGGTACACGCCACGCGGCTGACGGCCGGCCTGGTCAAGCTGAAGCTGGAGGAGCACCATCTGCTGGAGTCCACGGAAATTATCACCCACGAGGCGGGCGACACCTTTCAGGCCGGCTGCTTCCGCGTGGAGCTGATCCATGTCAACCACTCCATCGACGATGCGGTGGCCTTTGCCATCCACACGCCGGTGGGCGTGGTGATTTTCACCGGCGACTTCAAGGTGGACACCACCCCCATCCACGGCGAGATGATCGACCTGACGCGTTTTGGCGAGCTGGGACGCAAGGGCGTGCTGGCGCTGCTGTGCGACTCGACCAACGTGGAGCGGCCCGGTTTCTCCCCGTCGGAGCGGCTGGTGGCCGGCAGCTTTGACAACCAGTTCAAGGGCTGCGACCAGCGGATCATCGTCACTACCTTTGCCTCCAACGTGCACCGCATTCAGTCGGTGCTGGACGTGGCCTATCGCTATGGCCGCAAGGTGGCCGTTACGGGCCGCAGCATGGAAAACCTGCTGAAGGTGTCCACCGAGCTGGGCTATATGCAGCTGCCGCCGGACACGATGATCGACATCAACCAGATCAAGTCCTATCCGAAGGAGAAGCTCTGCATTGTCACCACCGGCTCACAAGGCGAGAATATGTCTGCTCTGTACCGCATGGCGTTTTCGGGCCACCGCTTTGTGGAGATTGGCCCGGGCGACCGGGTGCTGATTTCGGCCTCGGCCATCCCAGGCAATGAAAAGGCCATCAGCAACATCGTCAACGAGCTGTACCGCAAGGGCGCCGACGTGGTGTATGACAAAGTGGCCGACCTGCATGTTTCGGGTCACGCCTGTCAGGAAGAGCTGAAGCTGATCCACGGCCTGGTGAAGCCCAGGTACTTCATCCCAGTGCATGGCGAGGAGCGGCACCTGCGCCACCATGCCAAGCTGGCGCAGGAGATGGGCATGGCGCCGGACCACATCTTCATCGGCGAGATCGGCAAGGTGCTGGAGCTGAGCCACCGCGACTGCAAGTGGGCCGGTACGGTGCCGGCCGGGCGCGTGCTGGTTGACGGGCTGGGCGTGGGCGACGTGGGCAGCGTGGTGCTGCGCGACCGCAAGCATCTGGCCGAGGACGGCATGATCGTCGTGGTTGTTTCGCTCTCCGGCGAGGACGGCTCGGTGGTCAGCGGCCCGGACATCATCACCCGCGGCTTTGTCTATGTGAAAGAATCCGGCGACCTGCTGGAGGAGCTGCGCAGCATCGCCGTGGAGGTGCTGGAGGACTGCCAGCAGCGGCGGCAGAAGGACTGGGCATCGATCAAAAGCGCGATTAAAAGCGAACTTTCCGGCTATCTTTATAAGACAACCAAGCGCAATCCGATGATTCTGCCGGTGATTATGGAAATCTGACCCGATCTTGCAAAAAACGCTTGCAAAATCGGATAGGCTGTGCTATTATACTGTCGCATGATTGCAAGGCTGCGTTGATTCGCGCCTTTTTGACTGGAATGGAGAAAGAGGTGAAACGCAATGAGAGAAGGCATCCATCCGAACTACCAGCAGACCACCATCCGGTGTGCCTGTGGTGCGGTGATCGAGACCGGTTCCACGAAGAAGGACATCAAGGTCGAAATCTGCTCCAAGTGCCACCCTTTCTATACCGGCAAGCAGAAGCTGGTTAACAGCGGCGGCCGCATCGAGCGCTTCAACAAGAAGTTCGGCCTGAAATAAGTTCTGTCTGCGTGATGAAACCCGCACCGTACCCCGGTGCGGGTTTTTCTATCTGAAAATTTGACAAATTTGGGAGAATGATATGGATTCAATGCAGACGAAAACGGAGCGCGCCATTCTGGCCGGGCTCAGCTGCGACATCTTCACCCCGGAGGAAAACGCCACCGAGACCACCCTTGACGAGCTGGAGGCCCTGCTGGAAACGGCGGGCGGCGAGTGTGCGGCCCGGCTGCTGCAAAACCGCCATACACCCGACAGCCACAGCTTTCTGGGCGAGGGCAAGGCCGAGGAGCTACGCGAACTGGCCCAGTCGCTGTCGGCAGACATGGTCATCTTTGACAACGACCTGTCGCCCTCGCAGATCCGCGCCCTGGAAGAGGCCACCGGCGTGACGGTGATTGACCGCAGCGCCCTGATTCTGGACATCTTTGCCCAGCGGGCGCAGACGCGCGAGGGCCGCCTGCAGGTGGAGCTGGCGCAGTATCAATACATTCTGCCGCGCCTGTCCGGCATGGGCAAGAGCATGTCCCGCCTGGGCGGCGGCATCGGAACCCGCGGCCCAGGCGAAACCAAGCTGGAAACCGACCGCCGCCATATCCGCGAGCGGATTACCCGCCTGCGGCAGGAGCTGGAGGAGGTGCGCCGCGTGCGAGCTGTGCAGCGCGAGCGCCGGCAGAAGAACGCCATCCCCGTGGTGGCGCTGGTGGGCTATACCAACGCAGGCAAGTCCACCATCCTCAACGCGCTGACCGATGCGGGCATCCCGGCCAACAACCGCCTGTTCGACACGCTGGACACCACCACGCGCAAGCTGGCCGTGTCCGACCAGCTGTCGGTGCTGCTCTCGGACACGGTGGGCTTCATTGCCAAGCTGCCGCACAACCTGGTGGACGCCTTCCGCGCCACGCTGGAGGAGCTGCAATATGCCGACCTGTTGATCCATGTGGTGGACTGCGCCGACCCGGAGCGCGAGGCGCACATGCAGGTGGTGCTGCAGCTGATCGGCCAGCTGGCCCGGCCCGGCGTGCCGGTGATCACGGCCTATAACAAAACCGACGTGGCCGAGGCGCCGTTCCTCGCGCCCGAAGGGGCCGAGGTGGCCATCAGCGCCCAAACCGGCGCGGGCATCGACCGGCTGCTGGCGCTGATTGAGCGTGAGCTGACCGGCACACGCCATACCGTGACGCTGCTGCTGCCCTATAGCCAGGGCGGGCAGGTGGATACGCTGCACCAGCGTACGCAGGTGCAGGAGGTGTCGTATGAAGCCGAGGGCATCCGCATCCGCGCCGTGCTGGACGACGAGCTGTACGGCCGCCTGCGGCAGTATGTGACGGAGGAAGCCTGACATGCGCGAATATCTTGTCCCCACCGGCTATGGAGAGGCTGCGTTTGCAGAAAAACGTTCGCGCTTTACCGGGCGCATCTGGCTGTGCCGCACCGAGGACGAAGCGCTGGCTGCCCTGGAGCAGACGCGGCAGGCCCACTGGGACGCCAGCCACAATGTCTATGCCTATATCATCCACGACGGCGCGGCACGCTACAGCGACGACGGCGAACCCGGCGGCACTGCCGGCCTGCCGGTGATGGAGGTGCTGCGCCGCGAGGGGCTGGAAAATGTTCTGTGCGTGGTCACGCGCTATTTCGGCGGCATTCTGCTGGGCGCCGGCGGGTTGGTGCGCGCCTATGCGCACAGCGCTAAGCTGGCGGTGGATGCGGCGGGCGTGTCGCAGATGCGCCTGTGGCGCAAGCTGGATGTGCCGTGCAGCTATAAGCAGCTCGAGCGCATGAAGCAGGAACTGGAGGGCTGCGGCGGGCAGCTGCTGGACGTGGAATACGGCGCGGGCGTGGTGCTGCGGGCACTTTTGCCCTCGGCCGATGCGGCGGCCTGCGCCGCGCGGCTGACTGACGTGTCCAACGGAACGGTGCAGCCCGTCCCCGGCGGGGAGGACTATCGCGCCTTTCCCATCCGGCAGCCCAAGCAGCCGGCGGACTGAGCCGGGAACATTCACCGGCGCGTTTCGTCCAACTTCTGTGGATGGGACAGGCCTCGAAAGGAGCGAAATCCATGACGGTACGACAGATGCTGGAGCAGGACGAGCATCGCCGCCTGCGCGGCGAGGCGGCCTTTGCCGACGCGCACAGCGGCCGGGCGCGGCCCGAGCAGCCCAGCGACGTGCGCACCGACTTTCAGCGGGACTGCGACCGCATTGCCTATTCCAAGGCCTATCGCCGTCTGATGCACAAGACGCAGGTATTCCTCCAGCCGGAGGGCGACCACTACCGCACGCGCATGACCCACACCATGGAGGTCTCGCGCATTGCCCGCACCATTGCCCGCGCCCTGCGTGTCAACGAGGATCTGACCGAGGCCATTGCCCTGGGGCACGACCTGGGCCATACGCCCTTTGGCCATGCCGGCGAGGCCGCCCTGGCCGAGGTGCTGCCCGGCGGGTTTGAGCACAACGAGCAGTCGCTGCGGGTGGTGGAGCTGCTGGAAAACGACGGCAGCGGCCTGAACCTGACCTATGAGGTGCGCATGGGCATTGTGGGCCACACCGGCGAGCGCATCCCCGCCACCTGGGAGGGACGCATTGTCCGCCTGGCCGACCGCATCGCCTATATCAACCACGACATTGACGACGCCATCCGCGCCGGGGTGCTGGAGGCGCGGCAGATTCCCGCGCCGGTGCAGCGGCTGCTGGGGCGCACTACCAGCGAGCGGATCAACAAGCTAGTCTGCGACACCATCGCCGCTTCGGAGGAACGGGGGACGGTGACGATGCACGGCGAGATCCGCCAGACCATGGAGGATCTGCGCGACTTCATGTTTGCCAATGTCTACCGCAACCCGGTGGCCAAGGGCGAAGAATCCAAGGCCAAGGACATTGTGCGCACGCTGTATGAATATTATTGCAAGCAGCCCTCCCGCCTGCCGGAGGATTTTCGCCGGCGGCTGGAGCGCGAGCCGGCCTCGCGGGTGGTGGCGGACTATATCGCCGGCATGACGGACAAATTTGCCGTGTACACTTTTTCGTCGCTGTTTATCCCCACGGCCTGGCAGCTGCGCTGAGCAGAAGAGGACAGGCCATAAAAAAGGAAAGGAGGAGGAGTCAATGGCGTTTCCTGCGCCGTTTCTGGATGAGCTGGCCGCGCGCAACCCGATTGAGGACGTGGTGGGCGGCTATGTGGCGCTGACCCGCCGGGGCAGCAACCTGTTCGGGCTGTGCCCGTTTCACAATGAAAAAACCCCCTCCTTCTCCGTGGCACCTGACAAGCAGATGTACTATTGCTTTGGCTGCGGCAAGGGCGGCGGCGTGGTCAACTTCATCATGGAGGCCGAAAACCTCAGCTATCCCGATGCGGTGCGCTTTCTGGCCCAGCGGGCGGGGATGGAGGTGCCCGAGGACGACGCCCACCGCGAGGATTATCGCCGGCGCGAACGGCTGTATGCCCTTTGCCGCGAGGCAGCGCGGTATTTCCACGCCATGCTGAACAGCCCTGCCGGCGGACCTGGCCGCGCCTATGCGGCCCAGCGCGGCCTGTCACAGAGCTGCATCACCCGCTTCGGCCTGGGCTTTGCACCCGAGGGATGGAACGGCCTGCGCGACGCCATGCGCGCCCGGGGCTATGACGAGCAGGATCTGCTGGACGCGGGCCTGGCGGTGCGCAGCCCGCAGAAGAACAACGTCTATGACAAGTTCCGCAACCGGCTAATGTTTCCCATCATCGACGTGCGGGGCAACGTCATCGGCTTTGGCGGGCGCGTGATGGGGCAGGGCGAGCCGAAGTATCTCAATTCGCCGGAGACGGAGATCTTCTCCAAGCGGCGCAATCTGTTTGCGCTGAACATTGCCAAAAAGACCAAGCGCGACTATCTGATCCTCACCGAGGGCTATATGGACGCCATCACGCTGCACCAGTATGGCTTCGACTGCGCCGTTGCCTCGCTGGGCACCTCGCTGACCGAGCAGCACGCCAATCTGCTGGGCAAGTATACCAGGCAGCTGATCCTCACCTATGACGGCGACAGCGCGGGGCAGAACGCTTCGCAGCGGGCCATCCGCCTGCTGGAGAAGACCAACATCCAGGTGCGCGTGCTGCGCATGACCGGGGCCAAGGACCCGGACGAATATCTGCACAAGTTTGGCGCCGAGCGCTTTGCTAAGCTGCTGGAGGGCGCGGAAAACCAGGTGGCTTACCGGCTGCAGAGCCTGCAGAGCCGGTTTGATTTGGGGCAGGACGACCAGCGCGTGGCCTTTGCCAGGGCGGCAGCCGACCTGGTGGCTAGCCTGCCCGGCGCGGTGGAGCGCGAGGTCTATGGCGCGCGGGCGGCCGAGGCGGCGGGTATGTCCGCCGCCGGGCTGATGACCGAGGTCGAGCGTCTGCGCCGACAGAAGCTCCGGCAGGAAAAACGCCAGCAGGAAAAGGTTGATCTGGCGCCCATGAGCCGCCGCCAGCCAAAGATCCGCGGCATGCACTATGAGGACGAAAAGTCCGCCCAGGCGGAGGAACAGCTGCTGGCGCAGGTGATGCGCGAGCCGGGGCTGTTTGACCGCATCGACCTGGGCGAGGAGGAATTTTCTGCGCCGCTGCTGGGGCGGGCCTATGCGGCGCTGCGCAGCTGCTGGCAGCAGGGGCGGCAGCCGGGCATGGCGGCGCTGGAGGCGGCGTTTTCGCCGGAAGAGCTGTCCCACCTGACGGCGGTGCTGGCCCGGTGGGACCAGACGGTGGACGACCGGGCGGTGCAGGACTGCGTGGACGTGATCCGCGGCAGATGGCAGGCCAGAAACGTAAACGTGGAAAGCAGCGACGACAACATGCAATATCGCAAAGATATCATGCAATATCGCAAATATCTGCAAGAGAAAAAGGGATTGGGGGGCTAACAAATGAGCGAACAGAAAACAGGGCGCACAGTGCAGGAGCAGCTGGATCAGCTGCTGGCCGAGGGCAAAAAGACGGGCAAGCTGCCGTCCAAGCGGCTGCTGGACACGCTGGACCAGCTGGATGCCGAGCCGGAGGTGCTTGAACAGTTCTATGATGCGCTGGAGTCGGCCGGGGTGGAGATCACCGTGGATGACATCCTTGATTCCTTTACCCCCGATGGGGAGGTGCAGCCGGCTGAACCGGTGGAGGAGGACGGCGGCGAGCCGGAGCTGATCGACCCCGAGGCCATGGCCGACGACTATGGCGTCAACGACCCGGTGCGGATGTACCTCAAGGAGATCGGCAAGGTGCGCCTGCTGACGGCCGACGAAGAGGTCGAGCTGGCCCGGCGCATCGAGCAGGGCGATGAGGAGGCCAAGCGCCGCCTGACCGAGGCCAACCTCCGTCTCGTCGTCTCGATTGCCAAGCGCTAT
>CACXCV010000174.1 GCA_902766215.1 Oscillospiraceae bacterium | reverse complement strand
GACGGCAAGCCGGCCGACACCATCCTCAAGGTATACCTGGAGCCGGAGGACGACATTTTCACCGTGAACAAAAAGCTGCAGGACGCCATTCAGCTCAACTCCAAGGCCAGATACAACAACAACATGGATAAGTTCATTCACTTTCTGCTCTCGCTGCCCTTCCTGCCCAGCCTGGTCATCGGTGCAGCGCGGCTGATGGACTGGTACGGCATTCTGCCCGGGAAGATCATCGACCTGTCCCCGTTCCACACCTCACTGTTTGTGACCAACCTGGCCTCGATCAACACCAACTACATCTACCATCATCTGTACGACTTCGGCACCACCAGCATTTTCATCGCCATGGGCAAAATCGTCCCGGACTATCGCAACAACCGCGACGACCGCCGCGTGATGCCCCTGGGCATCGTCATGGACGAGCGCATTGCCTCTGGCCACGACTTTTCCCGGATGATGGTCAAAATCAAACGATATCTCAAGGACCCCACGCTGCTTGAAACGCCGTATCGCCCCAACGCCGGCGAAGCGGACGAGACTCCCGGCGCGGGTGAAGCCGAGAGTCCCAAGGAGGTAGCATCCATTGATTGACGTTCTGGTTCGCGATCTGGTCAAGGCCTATGAGGTGGACAAGAACATCCTCGACGGCCTCTCCTTCGAAGTGAACGAGGGCGAGCGCGTCGGCATCCTGGGCCGCAACGGCACCGGCAAAACCACGCTCTTCAAGCTGCTGACCGGAGAACTCACCGAGGACGAGGGCACCATCGTCATTGCCCCCGGCAAAAAGCTGGGGCTGATCTCGCAGATTCCCGTCTACCCTGCCGGTTATACCGTGGAGGACGTGCTGCGCTGCGCCTTTTCCGAGCTGGAGCAGCTGCGCCACCGGATGGAGGCGCTGGCTGCGCAGATGACTGCCGACACGCCCAAGAGCATCCTCAACGAATACGACGCGCTGAGCAACCGCTACACCGTCGGCGGCGGATATGAGATGGATCTCAATGTGGAAAAAATCTGCAACGGCCTGTCCATTTCCAAAGCCATGCGGACCCAGCTTTTCTCCGAGCTGTCCGGCGGCGAAAAAACGCGCATCAACCTGGCGCGCCTGCTGCTGGAGAAGACCGACATCCTGCTGCTGGACGAGCCGACCAACCACCTGGACCTGAAAAGCACCGAGTGGCTGGAGGAATATCTGCTGGCCTTTAAGGGCACGGTGCTGGCCATCTCCCACGACCGGTATTTCCTCGACCGGGTAGTGCAGCGCATCATCGAGCTGCGCGGCGGCAAAGCAGAGTTCTATTCCGGCAACTATTCGTTTTATGTGCAGGAAAAGCAGGCGCGCTTTGACCTGCAGCTGAAAAAATATGAGCAGGAGCAGGCCAAAGCCGCCCAGCTGAGCTATACCATCGAGCGGATGAAGGGCTGGGGCATCAACAACCGCACCATGTACCGGCGCGCCATGGCCATGGAGCACCGGATGGAGCGCATTCTGCAGACCGAGCGTCCCCAGCAGGAAAAGGCGCTGCGCGCCCGCTTTTCCGAGCGGGAGTTCCATGCCGACGAGGTGCTGACGGTGCGCGACCTGTCTATGCAGTTTGGCCAGCGCACGCTTTTTTCCGACGTGAACCTGCTGGTGCAGGGCGGCGACCGGATTGCCCTGATGGGCGACAACGGCACGGGAAAATCCACCTTTATCAAAATCCTCATGCAGGAGCTGACGCCCACCACCGGCCGGGTCAAGTTCGGCCCCTCAGTGCGCTATGCCTACCTGCCGCAGATCATCCACTTTGATCACCCGGAGCGGTCGCTGCTGGACACCATGATCTATGAGAAAAATCTCTCGCCCCAGAGCGCGCGCAACCGGCTTGGGAGCTTTCTTTTCTCCGGCGACGACGTGTTCAAACTGGTGAGCCAGCTCTCCGGCGGCGAGCAGATGCGCCTGCGGCTGTGCATGCTCATGGACGAAAAGATCAATCTGCTGATTCTTGACGAGCCGACCAACCACCTGGACATCAGTTCGCGCGAGTGGATCGAGGCGGCCATTTCCGACTATGACGGGGCGCTGCTGTTTGTCAGCCACGACCGCTATTTTGTCAAGCAGTTTGCCAACCGGGTCTGGACGCTGGAAGACGCAAAGATCACCGATTTCCGCGGCGACTATGAGCAATACCGCCTGATGCTGGAGCGCCGGGCGGCGCAGGCGCCGGTTTCCGCCCCTACCAGGCCCCCAAAAAAGGAGAAAAAGCCCAACCCCAGGAACACCCGCGACCTGGAAAAGCAGCTGGCGCGGCTGGAGCGGGACATCTCCAAACAGGAGGAGTCCATTGCCGGGCTGGACGTGCAGATCGAAGCCGCAGCCACCGACTATGAGGCGCTGGTGCGCCTCACCGGGGAAAAGGACGCGGCCCAGACCCAGCTGGACGAGATGATGGCCCAGTGGGAAGCACTGAGCCTACAGCTGGAGCAAAGCGGCGGCTGACCCGCGGGATCCCCTTCGCAGATATCGCAGACATACGGCACGGCCGGTATCCGTTTTCGGATACCGGCCGTGTTTTACAGGTTGAAAGGGTTTGGGCGCGGGCACCGCCGCTCAGCGATATTCCACCGGCAGGCCCTTTTGCTGCAGCGGGTTGATCTCCAGCCGCACCAGGTCGCCCTGGCGCACGTCGGAGCCGGTGACGTCCACCGCCGTGTGGAGCATCCCCACATGGCCGCGCACAGGATAGCGCCTGCTGCGGATCTCTGCCGTCAGCGTCTTGCCCCGCAGCCCGGCCAGCAGCAGCGACAGCGCGCCGCGGATGCAGTCGCGCCAGCGGAAGAGGTCGCGCCCCTTCTCCACCGCGAAGCCATGAAAATTGCCAACCGGGACAATGGCAAGACAGGCTTTCTTCTTGGCACGCCAGCCCGCGCCATAGCCGGTGGACGCGCCCGGGGCCAGCCAGTGCAGCTCTTCCACCGAGGATTCGCACCAACCAATGCGGCGCAGCTGCCGGCCCGCCGCGTCGTTTACCCGGCCCAGCAGCGCACTGCCGATGCGCACCGCGTCCAGGTGCATGGCGGGATAGGCCAGCGCGGCGCTGCTGTTGCAGCAGTGGCACATGCCCGGGTCGATCCCCGCCCCGCGCAGCCCGGCAATCACCGCTTCAAAGGCGGCAAACTGCCGCTGCGTCTCTTTCCGGCTGCAAAACGCGCAGGAAAAATGGGTGTAAAGGCCGCAGACCGCAATATCCGGCGCGGCATACACCGCCATGATCTGCTGCAGCTCGTCCGGGCGAAAGCCATAGCGGCCCATGCCGGTGTCAATTTTGCAGTGCGCCCGGGCGGTCAGACCCAGGCTCTGCGCCACCGCGCCCAGCACGGCGGCGTCCTCCATGCTGCTGACGGTCAGGACGGCCCCCAGCTGTACCAGCTGCTCCAGCAGCCCCGGCTCGCAGCTGGGCTGGAGCATCAGAATCTCTGCCCCGGCGGACAGGGCGCGCACCGTCTGAGCCTCGGCCAGGGTGGCCGCGGCAAAGTGGTCGATCCCTTCCTCCAGCAGCACGCGGCACAGCGGCTCTGCGCCCAGACCGTAGCCGTCGCCCTTGACCACGGCCCAGAACACGGTTTGCGGCGCCAGCATGCTCCGCAGCGTGCGGATGTTTTCACGCAGGGCCGTCGTTTCCACCACGTAGGCGCTCATTGCTGCCCTTCCTTCCGATGCTTGAGCAGGTACACGCGCCGGCGCAGTTCCTTAAATACGGCGGTTCCCTTCTCCATGGCGAAGTAGACCGGCTTGTTGATGACCCAGTCCATCTCGCCCACAAACTCGACAAAGTCGCCGCCAAAGCCTTGCTTGAAGCGATAGAGCCCATAAAGCGGGTTGTCCTCGGACACATCGCCCGACACGCCGCGGAAGTCGTAGATGCGGCAGTGCGTCTGCACCGCCCACTGGATCATGCGCCACTGCAGCAGATAGTTGGGCATCAGGTTGCGGTGCTCGTTGGAGGACGCGCCGTAGAGATACCACACCTTGTCGCCATAGTGGATTGCCAGCGTGCCGGCAATGGCCTCGCCGCCGGCATAGGCCATGTACAGCCGGCAGTGCTCGCCCAGATTGGTCAGCATGTCGGCGAAATAGCTCTCCTGCCGGGTGACAAAGCCGTCGCGCACACCGGTGGTCAGCATCAGGCGGGCAAAGTCGGGCACCGCCTCCTGCCCGCAGATGCGCACCTCCACGCCCTTGCGCTCGGCCAGGCGGATGTTATAGCGCCACTTCTGGTGGAACCCGGCCAGCAGCTCCTCCTCGGTTTTGCCCTCGACGTTCAGCCGGAAGACATACCGGGGCTGGATGGCCTCAAAGTTTTTGCCGCCCTCGCGCCCCACAAAGCCGAAGCTGTGCAGCAGCGCGGCAAAGGCCGTGTTGCTGGAGGGAACGTCCGGGTCGATTTTGATGACATAGCTGCGGCGCTGGCGGGCCAGCTCACGCGCGCCGGCAAACAGGTCGCGCATGGTGGCCTCGTCGTCCAGGTTGCACACCGGGGCGCGGCAGCCGTACATCAGCGTAAACGGCACGCCAGGCATCTTGCGGATCAGCACCGCCATGCTGCCGCGGATTATTCCGTCCGGGCCGCGGGAGACAATGGCCTCCCAGTTCCAGGCCGGCTTCTGCCTGGCCCACAGGACGCTCTGGGCAAAGTGCCCCTTGGGGTGGCTGCTGACAAAGGCCTCGTATTCTGCCAGCGTCTGCTGGGTGATGATTTCAGACATGCCTGTCCCTCCCTGTCATTCGTTGCTGCGCAGCGTCTCGGACAGCTCCAGTCCCGGGTTGCGCTTGCAGATAAAGTCGATGCTCCACGCGCTGGAAAACACCAGCAGACGGTTGCCGCGATAGTCCTCCAGCAGCTCCGCGTCGGAGGACAGATTGAGATCCGCCGGCTCGCAGGGGCAGCGGACGATAAACCGCAGGTATTCATACGGCAGGTCGAGCATGCGCAGCTCCACGCCGTATTCATTGAGCATGCGATAGCGGAACACGTCAAACTGCAGCGTGCCCACGACGCCGACAATAACCTCCTCCATACCGGTGTTCGGCACCTTGAAGATCTGAATGGCGCCCTCCTGGGCAATCTGCTCGGTACCCTTGATGAACTGCTTGCGCTTGAGCGTGTCCTTGGGGCTGACGCGGGAGAAGTGCTCGGGGGCAAAGGTCGGAATGCTGCCGAAGCGGAACTTTTTCCCCGGGACGGTGATGGTGTCCCCGATGGAGAAAATACCCGGATCGAACACGCCGATGATATCCCCGGCATAGGCCTCGTCGATGATCTCGCGCTCCTGCGCCATCAGCTGCTGCGGCTGGGAAAGCTTCAGCTTTTTCCCGCCCTGTACATGGTACACCTCTTTGTCCCGCAGAAACTGGCCGCTGCAAATGCGCATAAAGGCCAGACGGTCGCGGTGGGCCTTGTTCATGTTGGCCTGAATCTTGAACACAAAGGCAGAGAAATCCGGCGAGAAGGCGTCGATCACGCCGCAGTCGGCCTCACGCGAGAGGGGCGGAGGCGTCATCTGCAAAAACGCCTCGAGAAACGGCTCCACTCCGAAGTTGGTCAGGGCCGAGCCAAAGAACACCGGGCTGAGCTGCCCGGCGCGAACAGCCTCGAGATCCATCTCGCGGCCGGCGCTCAGCAGCTCCACATCCTCCTGCAGCTGGGCCTGGCGGCGCGCGCCGATCAGCTCGGCCACGCGCGGGTCGTCCAGCGCCACCTCCACCGACTCGGCCTTGTTCTTGCCCGAAACGCCGGAGAACAGCAGCAAGGATCCCTTCTGCCGGTCGTACACGCCGCCGAACTCCTTGCCGGAGCCAATGGGCCAGTTCACCGCACAGGTCTCAATGCCCAGCTCGCCCTCCAACTCGTCCAGCAGGTCGAAGGGGTCGCGGCTCTCGCGGTCCATTTTGTTGATAAAGGTAAAGATGGGAATATGCCGCATGGCGCACACCTTGAACAGCTTGCGCGTCTGCGCCTCCACGCCGCGGCTGCCGTCGATGACCATCACGGCAGAGTCGGCGGCCATCAGCGTGCGGTAGGTATCCTCGGAAAAGTCCTGGTGGCCCGGCGTGTCCAGAATGTTGATGCAATAACCCTCGTACTGGAACTGCATTACCGAGCTGGTGACGGAAATGCCGCGCTGCTTTTCAATCTCCATCCAGTCGGAAACGGCGGCGCGGGAGTTTTTCTTGCCCTTGACCGCGCCGGCCTGGGCAATGGCCCCGCCATAGAGCAGAAACTTTTCGGTCAGGGTCGTTTTGCCGGCGTCCGGGTGCGAAATAATTGCAAATGTGCGCCGGCGAGCAATTTCGTCGTGTAAAGATGCCATTGTATATCTCCAATCCAATCTGAAATGATGGTAGTTTTGTTTGTCATTTACCAGTTGATCGGCTCGTCGCCTGTCACCCTGAGGCCCAGCCGGTTGGCCTGCTGTTCGGGATAGCGCGCGGTGTACCGCACGCCGCGGGCCGCATAGCGCCTGTGCCTGCGGCTGTATCGGGCGGCCCACAAAACGGACGGCAGCGCCACAGCCGGCAGAAACAGCGGCCCATACAGCAGCGACTGCACCGTGTGGCCGTATTCGTGGGGCAGCAGCCTGTCCAGCTCGCCGGGCGGCTGCGTGCCGTCGAGCAGGATGAACATCCCCAGCGTGAGACAGCCGTGCCCAGCCAGCCGGGGCCGCCAGCGGGCTGCCAGCGCGCCGTGATAGCGCCGGCGCGGCCCCGCCCCCAGGCAGAGCCACAACGCCGCACCCGCCAGATTCTGCGGCAGACCCCAGGTCCATTGGGCCAGCGTGTAAAGCAGGCATCTCACATTGGATTCACCCCTCGTCGTTGATGCCAATCATGGCAATATTCATTTTATTTTACCACATTTTATTTCAGATTTCCATTGTTTCTTTTCATCTCGCTGCGGATTTCGCTGCCGTGCGGCGTTTTGGCCCGCCGTCTGCGCAAAATACGGCGCGCGGACAGGTGCCATTCCCGTCTGCGCGCCGCTGCGATGAAGCATCTTATGCGTATTATGCGTAAAAATTATGACAGCCGATGGTCTGGATATACGTGCAGTTGGTGCGGATCCAGACCGCGTCCACCAGCGACGGATTGTAGAAATACAGCGCACCGCCGATGTTGTTCTCTCCGGAAAGCGCCCGCTTTGCCGCCTCGATGCTCTCTTCCGAGGGCGTGTTGTAGATGGCGCCGTTGGACGTCGGCTCGAACTGCGTGCCATACTTGGTGTCAAAAATCACGTCGTAAATCGTATCCGGATAGCTGCTGGAGGCCACGCGGTTGAGCACCACATTGGCCACAGCCAGCTTGCCCTCCCCGCTCTCGCCGCCGGCCTCGGCCTCGATAATCCGGGCCAACCAGTATACGTCGTTTTCATCATAGGAAGCCGACGGACCGGACGGCTCGGACGGCGCAGAGGGAACCGACGGCTTGGACGGCTCCGACGGCGCAGATGGCCTGGACGACGTCGACGGCTCCGAGGGCGCCGATGGTGCAGAGGGAGCTGACGGCACGGACGGCGTCTGCTCCGGCTGCTGTTCCGGCTTTTGCGTGCCGCCGGACGGCTGATCGGGGCTGAGGATGGTGGCCGTGCAGGTCTTGGGATCATAGCGGACCTCCAGCCCCAAGGCCTTTGCCAGCGCGCGCACGGGCACTATCGTCCGGCTGTCTCTGAGCGACACGGCCACCGGCAGCGGCAGCGTCTCCTCGCCGGCCTGCAGCACCCGCTGCCCGGGCACGGCCGTCAGGCGCAGCGCGCCGGCGGCAACTGCCTTCCCCTGCACCCAGTCCACCTGATAGCCTGCCGCCTCGCACAGGGCGCGGAACGAGGCGCAGATGGTGTCGCCCTCGCGGACAGCGGCAATGGCGCTGCCGTTCCATGTCAGCAGCTGCGGCGCTTCCTTGGCCTGGGCCGGGATGGCAAGGGCTGCGGTCAGGGCTGCCGCAGCAGCCAGCGTTCGAATCGGTTTGATGTTCATACTGTCATCTCCTTTTACGATTTGTATCCGGATTGTAACCTAATTCGTTCCCTGGTTCAAGCGGTAAATCCAGCCAGTTCTATTGCCGCGCCCGGCGTCATAGACTGTGCCGGAGGGGATGCCGCTTGCAAAACCAGCAGCCTTACGGCTATTACGCACTGTGTCAAGACATTTTTTTGCTCTGCCGGCGCGGCCTGTGGCAGCGGGAGATTATCGGCTACAGCAGCTGCGGCCGGGCCATCTGGGCGCTTTGCCGCGGCGAGGGCGGCGTGCTGATTCAGGCCGCCCACCATGCCAATGAATGGATTACGTCCCTGCTGCTGATGAACTGGTGCCGCACGCTGCGGCCGTCACAGCCCATTACGCTGGTGCCCATGGTCAACCCGGACGGCGTGGCACTGGTCACGGGCGAAATCGCACCGGAGAGCCGCCAATGGCAGCGGGCAGCCCGGCTGGCCGGCAGCGAACCGTTTCCGTCCGGGTGGAAGGCCAATCTGGACGGCGTGGACCTCAACCTCAACTATCCTGCCGGGTGGCAGAAGGCGGCAGAGATCAAGCGCGGGCTGGGCGTCTGCGGCCCCAACGCCCGCGACTGGCCTGGCCCCTGCCCGCTCAGCGAGCCGGAGACCCGCGCCATGGCGGCGCTGAGCGAGCGCGGCTTTGACCGCAGCCTGTCGCTGCACAGCCAGGGCGGCGAAATCTACTGGGACTATGCCGGCTGTGCGCCCGCCTGCGCCCGGAAGCTGGCGGAGCAGATGGCCGCAGCATCCGGCTATGCCGTGGCCTCGCCGCCGGAAACCGCCTCCTACGCGGGGTATAAGGACTGGTTTCTGCTTCGCTTCCGGCGGCCGGCCTACACCGTGGAGGTGGGACGGGGCGAAAACCCGCTGCCGCTGACCGACCTGCCGCAGCTGGAGCGGGAGGTATTCCCGCTGCTGGATGTTTTTTATCGCGGGGCAGAATAATCAGGCGGAAAACCGTCTACACTCCCTTTGTACCACCATACAAAGGAGGAAATCTCATGCTGGTCAAGGACCTGATGAACACCCAGGTAATCCACATTGCGCCGGATGAGACGGCCGCCGTGGCGGCGCGGCTGCTGGGGCGCTATAACATCGGCGTGCTGCCGGTCTGCACGGCCGGCGGTCAGCTGCGGGGTATGCTGACCGATCGGGACATTGTTCTGCGCTGCATCGCGGCCGGGCGCGCGCCGGATCAGACGCCGGTCAGCGAGATAATGTCCGGACATATCGTCTCCGTCGAGCCGGAGTGCGGCACCGCAGAGGCAGCGGCCCTGATGGGCCGCGAGCAGATTCGCCGCCTGCCAGTTTGCTGGGGCGGCAGGCTGGTGGGCATGCTGTCGCTGGGAGACCTGGCACGGCAGAACGCGCTGGAGGCCTCGCAGACACTGGGCGGCATTTGCAGCCGGCTGCGCCGCCGGTAACAAACCACACGGCACAGGAACCGATTTACACCGGGTTCCTGTGCCGTGTGGTTGTTTTATGGCAGAAATGGTTATTTGCTGAACCAGTTTGCCAGCAGCTGATCTGCCGCCCAGGCGGCGTATTCCTCCAGCTGGCCCTGGGCCTTGAGGTATTTCAGCACGCCATAGCGGTCGCGCAGCGCCTCGCCGGCCAGAATGCCGCGATAGATCAGGTCGCGGTCCTGCACGGGCAGGCAGATGCCCAGCTGCGCGATGCAGCGCTCCACGCCGTCAAACTTGGGCAGATAGGGTGCAATCAGCGCTTTCAGATGGGCGTCATCCGTCTCGTTGTACAGGCGACGATAGATGGACGAAACCAGCAGCGTGCCCTCGGCCACCTCGTCGCCGTGGAAATTGGGCTTGCGGCCCGCGGCCACATATTCCAGCTCCCAGAAGTGGCCGATGGTGTGCTCCGAGCCGGAGGCCGGGCGCGAGCAGCCGGCATAGGCCATGCCAAGACCGGTGACGATAAAGCCTTCGAGGATGCTGTGCACGGCGTCATGGCTGCGGCTCTTCAGCCCCTCGGACAGGGCAACCACGCGGTCGGTGGCCTCGATGACCTGCTGGGCAATCTGACCGCACCAGTATTCGCCGGTCACGTCGCGGGCCATCTCCCAGTCGAGAATGCCGGTGTATTTGCCCAGCATGTCGCCCACGCCGGCGGTACACATGGCCATGGGCGCTTCGGACACCACGTTCAGGTCAGCAATGATATAGCGCGGCGTAGTCGCCTTGATGGTGGCCTTGGTGCCGTCGAACAGCATCGGCGAACCGGCGGAGGCATAGCCGTCCATGCTGGGGGCCGTGGCGCAGATGCCATAGGGCAGGCGCAGGCGGAAGGAGCTGAGCCGGCACACATCGTTGATCACACCCGAGCCAACCCCTAGAATAAAGTCGGGCAGCGGGCAGGGCGCAAACGAATCCACCACCGCATCATAGGCAAAGGGGCCGGCATGAATTACCACCTGACCGATGGCCTCGGCGTTGGGCAGCACCTCGCCGGGGAACACAAAGCTGTGGCTCAGCTGCCCGGAGGCGAACAGCAGCGCGGCGACCCGCTCGCCGGCCACACGCCAGGTATTCTGGTCGGCCACGACAAAAATGCGGTGATATTGCTCCAGCAGCGACGGCAGCTTGTCAATGGCGCCGTCTTCAATCAGAATGGCGTCAATCGGCGCGCAATGATGTTTTTTTTCACAGGTGCAGTTCATTTCCTGCATGGTCTCTTCCCCCATCTGTTTGTTCTTTTTTCGTTTTCATGCAATGGAACCGGGCGCGGAAATCGTATCACAGTCCCGGGTGCAAGTCAAGTCATTCTGCACAAATGACGAATCATTAACGATCTTTTTCCGCCTTTCGGCACAACATCTGAACCAGCGGAAGGCCGGAAGGATGGCCGGTTTCCTCGCAGATTTCCCACCCAGCTGCCTGCAGCAGG
>CACXCV010000173.1 GCA_902766215.1 Oscillospiraceae bacterium | reverse complement strand
CGGGCGAAAAAAGCTGCGGAATCCGGCCTGTTTTCCGGAGTTCCGCAGCTTTTCATCGTGTTTTGCGAACAATCAGGCTTTTTTCAGTGTGAGGATGTTCACCGACATGGCCGGCGCCGTATAGGTAAAGCGGCGGGCCGCGCCGGTCTGCTGCAGCTGGACGTCATGGACGTTGTCCGGGCTGTCGATGGTGTTCTCATCCTCGGCCCTGCCGGTCAGCAGGCTGAGAGTATAGTCGCGCTCCACCTCGCAGTCCAGCTCGATGGACACCTCGTCAGGCTGCTCGGCAAAGTTGACAATCTTGACATAGATTGTGTCCTCGGTGTCGGTGACCACCGAGCACAGCGACTGGTAAGACGGAATCTCTACCTCGTCCACCAGCTCGTCGTTGCAATAGAGCGAGACCGAGGTCAGCGTGGTAACGTATTTGAGCCTGTTGAACTGGCCCATCTTCAGGCTGAGCGGCTTGCGCGCAGAGACCGCCTTGGCGCGGAAGCTGCCGCGCACCACCTGGGACTGGCCGTCCTCAATGACCCATCGCAGCATTTCCAGGAAGCGCATTTCCCACGGATCGACGGGGTTGGGATTGTTGCGGTCGTAATAGCTCAGCGGCTTGGGCGCAACCAGAATGCCGATGCCGATGGCCTTGCCCTCCTCGGCCAGAACCTCCACCTCGAAGGTGCCCTCGCGGCTGTCCACATCGTCGCCCAGCGTAACCAGCGGATTAATCTTGAAGGGCATGCGGCGGAACCGCTCCTTGGCCGGGTCCTCGCACAGGACAAATTCGCCGTTTTCCTCGCGGGTCATGCCCATGATGTTGCGGGACGGAGCCACCGGTGCGCCGTTATACGCCGCGCCGCGGAAGCGCATGCCATAGTCGCCGGCAACAGCGGGCAGACCGTGGAACTGATAGTAGATCTTGCCGACCTCCTCCTGCGAGGCCACCACATCTTTGCCGCGGTGACCGCCGAACATCCGCCAGCAATAATAGGTGGGGATGGTATAGCTGCGGTAATTGTCAAAGATCAGCAGGTTGGGATACCAGGAGGAATAGTGGACATGCTGGAACAGCGGCGCATAGGACGCCAGCTTGACCACGTCCTGGTTGCGCTCCATGCCCACCATATACATGGCCTCGGACACCGCAGCGCGCAGCTGCCCCTCATAGGTCTGGTTGACGGCAAACTCGCCCACAAAGACGTCCGGTTCGCTGCGGTCATAGTGCTCGTACATGTTATAGTTCTCAGCAAAGAACTCCGGCATGTTGTAATAGTGGTCGTCGGCAATGTCCGCGATCAGCTTTTCCCCACGGCCGCGGTCGTTGGCAATGATCTTCAGGCCGGGATATCTAGCCAGTACCGCCTCTTTGACCAGCTGATAGCGGCGCTCGTACTCCGGGCCGCTGTTTTCGTTGCCAATTTCGAGGTATTCCATGCGGAAGGGGGCTGGGTGACCCATCCGGGCGCGCAGGCTGCCCCAGTGGGAGTCCGCCGGGCCAAGGGCATATTCCAGGGCGTCGAGCGTGTCCTGAATTATGTCCTGCTGCATGGCCTCGTCAAAATAGACCGGGCCGCGGCCCTGGCAGGTCATGCCGCAGTTACAGACATACAGCGGAGCCAGGTTCAGGTCCTCGCACAGCTGTAAATACTCATGGAAGCCCAGGCCGTTGCTGGAGCGATAGTGCCAGAGCAGCCAGTGGCTGGGCCGCTCCCAGACCGGGCCGACCACGTTGCGGAAATACATGGCCGTTTCGGGTGTAAAGCCTTCGACGATGCAGCCGCCGGGGAAGCGGAGGAAGGCCGGGTTCATGTCCCGCAGCTTTTCCACCAGGTCGCGGCGCAGGCCGTGGCCGTTGAAGGTGTCAGCCGGCATCAGCGAGGCAAAGCCCAGTCGAAGCGTGCCGCCCTCTTTGCTGGTAAGGCAGAACACGGCGCTGCCGGTGGTCACCGGCGCCACAAACGACGCCTCATAGCGCACCCAGCCGCTGCCGCGGACTTCGATGTCACTGGCGGCCAGAACGGCGCCGTCCTCCTCAATGGACAGGGTGAGGGTCATGGGCTGCTCGGTTTTTACGAACAGATCGGCATGATACGCTTTTCCGGCCTGCTGGGGCACGCCCATATAGCCGATGTTCCATACCCGGCCGCCGGGCCGGAAGTCCACCCGCAGCGACACCTTGCGATGAGCGTTGAGGGTGTCGTCCCGGTCGAGCGCCATGTCCGCGCCCTCGCTGTACCAGGCGGGCACCGGAGTGGGGACAATGTGGTTGTTTGCAACCCAGGTGTTCATTCCCTCGCCATTGTTGAATTCGTCGATCCAGCCGGTGGGCGTGACAAAGGTCTTGCCGCCGTCGCTGCTGGTGCAGCCTTCAGGCATGAGCGAATCCTCGAACGAGCGGTTGCGCAGCATTTCGGGATACAGGCCGCCGTCGCCGGCGCGGCTGATGTCCTCGAAAAACAGACCGTAGAGATCGGGCGCCACAGGGAAGCGCTTTTCCCGGGTTTGCACACTGATTTTACTCATAGGTGTCATTCCTCACATCCATATATAATGTATATAATCAGGGGCGGGCGCAACCTGCGCCGCGCCCCCAATGGGTTCCGCCCGGATCGGGCAAGTCAGTCCTTGGTGGTGATCTTGCCCTTCTTATATTTGGTCTCGGGGGCCATGGCCCACTTGACGCGGCGGCGGCCGAAGGGGCCGGAATAGTCCGCCAGCGTGGAATACCGCGGCTCGGCCGTGACGGGCACCCGCGTCCGGTAAGGGATGGCATGACCGCCGATGGAGCCCCACCAGTTGCCGGTAAATTCGTTGACAATCTCCAGCAGGCCGTAGTAGACCTCCTCCAGCTCGTACATCACGGTTTTGATGCCGGGGCCCTTGGTGCCGGCATAGTCCACGCCGCGGTGGTGGAGCACCATCATCAGCATACCGTCGTTGAGCCGGTTGAACAGGTTGGCGTTGCCGCCGTCCAGGCAGTAAACCGGCTTGTCAAATTGCTGCCACGGGCCATAGATCTCGTCGGACTCGCTTTTGGCAATGCCGACTGCCAGGCCATAGGGGGTGTTGGTGGTCCAGAGGATCACCAGGCCGCCGTCCTTCATGCGGTGTACCGCCGGGCCGCGGACCGCGCCGCCGCCCTCGTCGGTGTACATGAAGTCGTCGCTCCAAGGCGCATCGGAGCCGCGGAAGAGGACGATGGGGTTGCCCACCGCATGGGTCAGATCCCTGGCCAGCTTCACGGCCGCAATCTGCCCGTCGTACACCTGCACCCAGTCATGGGCAAAGACCAGCCAGGGCTCGCCCTCGCGATCGATGTACAACGTGCCGTCCATGCACTGCCAGCCCGCCGGCGAGAGCGGCTCGCCCCAGGGCGCGAACGGCCCCAGGGGGCTGTCGGCCACCAGCGCCTGAATCTTGCGGAAGCGGCCGGGCGCGCTGAAGGCGGCCAGCAGATAATATTTGCCCTCGTACAGGAAGCACTCCGGCCCCTGATAGTCCTGGCTGCCCCAGAAGTCGTTCTGCTCGAACACCAGCACCGGGTTGCTCCAGTGGATCAGGTCTTCGCTGACCAGGGCATAGAAGGTCTCGCCCGTGCCCTTGCGCTCGGCCGGGGTCAAGCCGATGCGGAACTTGTTCGCATACATGTAATATTTGTTAGAAACCGGATCCGCCAGTATATTCGCCTCGGCAACGTTCATATCCCGAACGTGAATCGGATAATCCAAAATACTCACTCCTTATTATGCTGTCATCGTATGATCGACTCAGTCGTCCTTCTTCTCTGCCTTTTCTGCCGGCTTCTCTGCCTTGGGCTTTTCGGTCCTGGGCGCTTCCTTGGCCGGCGCATATTTGACCGAGGCAGCCTTGTGCGCCTCCCAGCCATAGAGACCCACGCGGGTCATGGCCGGCTCTTCGATGGGGCGCACGGGGCTTCTGTATTTCTTGGCGTTGCCGCCAACGGTGTCAAACCAGTTGCCGGTCAGCTCGTTGACGATGTACAGGTCGTCGCCGCGCTCTTCCATCTCGCAGATGCAGAGCATCTTGGGGCCGGCGTCGGCCACGTGGAAGGACATCATCAGCTGATCGTCGTCCAGGCGGCGGAAGATGCAGCAGTGGCCGCCGTCATGGGCATACAGCGGACGCTCGCTCTGGAACCAGGAGCCGGTGATGTCGCCGTTGCTGCTCTTGGCATAGCCCAGGCAGTAGCCGGTGCGCGAGCGGGTGGTCCACAGCATCAGCAGGGTGCCGTTCTGCAGCCGGTGGAACCAGCATCCGTCGGTCACGCCGCCGCCGTCGGTGTGCGACCAGATCTGATCGTCGCTCCAGTTGGCCTCGGACGAGCGGAAGAGAATCATCGGCTCGCCGATGGTATGGCTCAGGTCGTCAGACAGGGGCTGCGCAGCAAACTGCCCGTCGGAAACCTGATACCACTCGTGAGAGTAGACCAGCCACGGCTTGCCCTTGAGGTCCATGTAGATGGTGGAGTCAATTGTCTGCCAGCCGTCGGGGGAATAGCGGTGCGGCTGGTCGCTCAGCTGCTTATAGGGGCCAAGCGGGTTGTCCGCGCAGACAATCAGGGTTTCTCTGGTGTGTCCCGGCTCGCCGGTGGTGCCGGAAATGTAGTATTTGCCGTTGATCAGATGCATTTCGGCCGCGGGGCTGCCCGAGCCTTCATAGACGCAGATCGGCTCGGTCCAGTGGATCAGGTCCTCGCTCACGCGCACACCGATGGCATTGCGGCGCATCTGGCCGTTGACCATCGCGCCAAAGCCGGAACAGGTCATATAATACTTGCCGGTTGCCTTGTCTGCCAGGATATGCGGGTCGCTGACCTGTATATCATGGGCATGAATTGGATAGTCCAAAGAGATTCCTCCTGTCGCATGGTTTTTTAGACAATATCATTATAGCGCATCGCTTCGTCAATGTACAGTATAATTTCGATCTTTCTGCTGCCAAATTGGTTTTTTTACACAGAATTATTCCGTTGTTCAAACATTTATTTTCAATACGCGCTCGTACGCCGCCGTTCCGTCTTTTCTAACTCTTTCCCATCCCGTTTCAACCCTTCCTGTGTCATCCGGTATATAGTCCACATTTATGCAAACGGTTTGGAAAAACGAAGTATGCGGCTTTTTTGAAAAAAACGCCGTTACCCGGCCTTCGCCGCAAAGCAAAGGCCGGGTAACATGATCTTTGTTCCGCTCTGCGCGGAATCAGGCCCGGCTCAGCGTATCATTCACGCGAAACGCCGTCACCGCATCCATGCGCTCGGGTTTCTGATGGATCTCATCCTGAATCTCCAGAACAAACTGGTCTTCTTCCGTGTATTTCCGCCACTGGGGCAGGGCGTTGCCAAAGCAGTCCGTGCCGTTGGGGTCGCCGTGTTTGACAAAATTGACCCAATAGGCATTCACCTGCCTGGCGAGGTCATAGTGCTTGCCCGTAAACGGACGCCAGCTGCGTGCCAGCGAGTCATAGGCAAAGAACAGCTCGCTGCCGTGGAACGACCCGGCGTTGTCCTCGCCGGGGATGCTGGGATCAAACTCATACAGATAGCTGGTTCTCCCCTGCCGTGCCTGCAGCGTGCCAAAGAGGTACAGTCCCGCAGCCATGCCGTCAAAGGCAGCGCTCTGGAACAGTTCCTGCACGTCTTCATCGGTGCTCACTGGGCACAGGGCGCGGAACTCAGCCTCTTTGTCGCCATAACGAGCGGCAAAGGCATCGTACTCCGCCAGCGTTTTGGGCAGCATACCGCCGCCCATGCGGGAAAACATCTTCATCTCGCCGCGGTTGTAGCCGGTAAGAACAGGGATGCGGTGATGACGATTGTGCAGATAGGTGGGGAACGCCGGTTCCATCAGCATAATATGATCCACCACCGGGGCAAAGCGGAAGCCCCGCCCCTTGCTGCCAGACTTTGCAAACACCGTCTCAGTGGGCAGAGCGCGCGCCTGCTCCAGCGTGGTAACGCCCAGTTCGTCAAAGAACTTTACGCCCTCCTGTTCAGCCGCCTCCAGGCTGCCGCTGCGCAAGAACCCTCCCTTGGTGTCGGCGAACTCGGTGGTCACGGCGCTCTGAATGATGGCGCCGGAGATCAGCCCCTCAGCCAGGGGCGAGGTGATCAGGCACTGCACGCTGCCCGCTCCGGCCGACTGGCCGGCAATGGTAATCTTATCCGGGTCGCCGCCGAACGCAGCAATATTACGGTGTGTCCACGCCAGACCCGCCAGCTGATCCTGAATGCCATAGTTGCCCTTGGGCGCCTCAGGCGCTTCGGCCGACAGCAGCGGATGCGCCAAAAAGCCAAACACGCCCAGCCGGTAGGCCACAGCCACTACAACAATTCCCTTCTGAGCTACATGCTCCCAGTCAAACTCGATCTCATAGGGATAGCCGCCCTGGTAGCCGCCGCCGTGAATGTAATACAGAACCGGCAGCTTTTCCTCTCCCGTTTTTGCCGGGGTGTAGATGTTGACATACAGGCAGTCCTCGCTCATGGCAAATTCCGCACCGGTGGGATGAATTTCCCGCGTCCAGAATTCGTTGGGATCCACGCCCGGCTGGCGCTGCCACGCCATGGGCATGTAGCGATCCGCCCGGCGCACGCCCTCCCACTTGGGCATGGGCTGCGGCGCACGCCAGCGCAGCGGCCCCACGGGGGGTGCGGCATACGGCACGCCCTTGAACACAGTCACGCGGGGATCATGTCCAAAATAACCTTCGACCACGCCGGATTCGGTTATTGCATACTGCAGCATGCTGTTTCCTCCTTGTTCAATGTTAATTATATGTATTGTTCTGAGTCCGTTTGTTTTTTCCAGCTCTTACTCCCGGCTCAGATCAGCGCGCCATAAAGCGGTCAAACGCCGCCTGCTCAATCTGCTGTGCCTCCGGCAGACCCATGGCGATCAGTTCCTCCACAAAAGCATCCCAGGTATCCATCGACAGCTCGCCGGTAATAAACTTGGGGATGCTCTCATTAATGCGCGTTTCCACATCGCTCATGATGCGCGAATACTCCTCTGATTCCTCCGCCGTCAGGGTCAGGGTCGGCATACTGATGGAATCAACCCAGTTATAGTCCCAGATAGAGGTTGCGTTCAGCGCATTTTTAGACATGCCGGCTTTCATGTCGCGGGTCCAGTCCATCAGGTTGGGGAAGAAGTCGGCGATCAGGGCGTTGCGTGCCATGTTGCTGGTAATGCCCGGATCTGCCGGGTGGAGAATGGCCTCCGTCACTTGGGGGATGCCATTTTCGTCATAGTAAAAGCCCTCGCCCTCATTGCCGTATGCTGCGAGCATGGCGCCCTGCGGCGTAAACCAGAAGTCAAAATAGCGCACAGCCAGAGCAATATCCGAGCAGGTGCTGAACACCGCGCCATAGTTGGACATAATGCGGGTAGTCGCACTGGAAAGCTGGATCTTACGCACGTCGCCCTCCTGGCGCACCGGCGGACGCACGCCCACCAGTTCAAAATCCGGATCCTCTGCAAAGGTTTCCACCAGTGCAAAAAACTGATACGGCAGGCTCCACATACCGATCTCACCGCTGGCCGTCAGCGCATAGTCAAAGCTGACACCGTTGGTACGGCCATAGAAGTTCGGGTCAATCAGCTTTTCTGCGTACCAGGTGCGCATGGTCTGTATATAATCCCGGTAGCCAGGCTGGGTGATGGAATGCTCCACGGTGCCATCCAGGTTAATCCAGCTGGTTCCAACATCATAGCCAGCCATGAAAAACGTGTCCTGACCATTAATTGCAATGTTCAGCGGCGCGGGGCACGCCTCATCGTCGCGGAAAGATTTCAGCACTTCATAATAATCATCATAGGTAACAGGGTCGGCGCCATTCAGCCAGTCAGCGCGGCTGACATGAGCCAGCCAGGTAACAGACGGCACCGTCAGAATTCCAAACATCACCAGCTGACGGCTGTCATCCGTCTTGCTGCGGCGAGCCACATCCGGATCGTCTTTGCACAGCGCCGTATAATTGGGCGCATCAGCCGCGATATAGTCCGTCAGGTCCGCAATAATCTCCTCATCGGCATAGTTCGGCAGCTTGGAAATGTCGCCGCTGGACATATAGATATCCGTAAAGTCGCCGGAAGCCAGCAGCAGCGGGAACTGAGTCGCCGCATCGTTTGACAGGGTCCATTCCACATGGACATTTGTCAGATCCTCTGCCGTCTTCATCGCGGTCGAGTCGTTGGGTGTGTCGATAGCCGCCGAGAAATAGCCGCCCCAGCCCATCCAGGCCGTCAGCGTAACCGTTTCGTCCGCCAGCGGCAGATTCAGATCCACGGGATAGCCCTCAACCGTTTTGGCAAAGTTGTTTACGCAGCCCGCCGCCATAATGTCCTGGGGTGTCATTGTAATTACCTCGGCCGAGGTGGGGATGTTGGGATTGCTCTCCTCCGGCTGCTGTTCGTCTGGTTGATCCGTCGTCCCGCTCTCCTGCGTTCCATCATTGGTCTGCTCCGGAGCTTCGTCAGTCTGATCCTGCGGCTCGTCGGTCTGACCCGCCGCTGCCGGCTGCTCCTGCTGGCTTTCCGCAGGGGATTTTGCGCAGCCGGCAAACAGGCTCAGCAGAATCGCCGCAGAAAACAGAGCGCACAGCACACGTTTCAGCACATTCTTCATAATATTTTCTTCCTCCAATTTCCTTTTTTGCTTCTAGCAAAGTCCGGGCCGGCCAATTCCTTGTCGTGATGCCGGTATCGGCCTTGTCCCCGCCCTGCTCTACCCCGTCAGTATATCTCAATGATAATAATTCGTCAATTATCTATAGTATGAAAATATTATCGTTATTTTTTGTGCATTGTGCCTGTATCCAAACACGACTATTTGCTTGCATCCCGCTCCCTGTCTGAACGGAATGGCGCCTGCACCAAGGCAATAAAGCCCCCTATCCTCGCGTCTTCTTTCCCGGTGCGGCGCATAAGGATGCTGCCCCTGCCGCTTGACCGTGCAGCCGATGCGGATTATAATGTAGAAAACAAGCAAGGGAGGCCCCCGCATGAAGGAAAACCGAAAACTGCTGAACGAGGTTCT
>CACXCV010000172.1 GCA_902766215.1 Oscillospiraceae bacterium | reverse complement strand
TCGCCAAGCGCTATGTGGGCCGCGGCATGCAGTTCCTCGACCTGATTCAGGAGGGCAATGTGGGCCTGCTGAAGGCGGTGGAGAAATTTGACCACAACAAGGGATGCAAGTTTTCCACCTATGCCACCTGGTGGATCCGCCAAGCCATCACCCGCGCCATCGCCGACCAGGCGCGCACCATCCGCGTGCCGGTACATATGGTCGAGACCATCAACCGCGTGGTGCGCACGTCCCGGCAGCTGCTGCAGGATCTGGGCCGCGAGCCGACCACCGAGGAGATTGCCAAGGCGATGGATATGCCCGTGGATCGGGTGGCCGAGGTGATGAAAATCTCACAGGACCCGGTCAGCCTTGAGACGCCTGTGGGCGAGGAGGACGACAGTCATCTGGGCGATTTCATCGCCGACGACGACAAGCAGGAGCCGCAGGAGGCCGCCACGCAGAACCTGCTGAAGGAGCAGCTCAATGAGGTCATGGAAACCCTGACCGACCGGGAGTATAAGGTGCTCAGCCTGCGGTTCGGTCTGGAGGACGGCCGCCCCCGCACGCTGGAGGAGGTGGGCCGCGAGTTTAACGTGACCCGCGAGCGCATCCGTCAGATCGAGGCCAAGGCCCTGCGCAAGATGCGCCATCCCTCCCGCTCGCGCAAGCTGAAGGACTTTTTGAACTGAACCCGACCAGCGCGGCAGCCTTCGCTGCCGCGCTGATTTATTTCAGAACGGTACAGCGCAGTAATGCGGCAAAGTTTTTCTTGCGTTCCGCGCTGCCGTCGGGTATAATAACACTCATCCAGTGCAAAGAGAGGCGCTTGCTATGAATCAGACCGTCATTCCCGAGGGGTATCATCCGCTGCTGCACGTATACGAGCTGCAGCGCGCCATTGAGTTTATCAAAGGCAGCTTTCAGGTAAACCTGCGCAACGCGCTCAACCTCAAACGCGTGTCCGCGCCGCTGCTGGTTGACGGCGCCTCCGGCCTCAACGACAACCTCAACGGCGTCGAGCGCCCGGTGGACTTTGACGTCCCGGCCGCGGGTGCCCGCGGCGAAATTGTCCAATCGCTGGCCAAGTGGAAGCGCCTGGCGCTCAAGCGCTATGAGTTTTTTGAGGGCAACGGGCTGTACACCGACATGAATGCCATCCGCCGGGATGAAAACCCGCTGGACAACATCCACTCGGTTTATGTGGATCAGTGGGACTGGGAGAAGATCATTCGCCCCGAGGATCGCTGCGAGGCCTATCTGCGCCAGACGGTGCAGCGCATCGTCAATGCCGTCTGCGACACCAACGACAGTCTGCGCTGGGAGTTTCCGCAGCTGCATACGGTGATCTCCCGGGACGTGACCTTTATCACCACCCAGGAGCTGGAGGATCTTTATCCGGACCTGACCCCGTCCCAGCGGGAGAACGCCTTCGTGCGCCAGCACCGCACGGTGTTCCTCATGCAGATTGGCCACAAGCTGCGCTCCGGCCGGCCCCACGACGGCCGCGCGCCGGACTATGATGACTGGAACCTCAACGGCGATATCCTCATCTGGAACGATGTGCTGGGCCGCGCCTTTGAGATCAGCTCGATGGGCATCCGCGTGGACCCGCAGACGCTGGACCGCCAGCTGACGCTGGCCGGCTGCGACGACCGGCGGGCGCTGCCGTTTCACCGGATGCTGCTGGCCGGTCAGCTGCCCCAGACCATCGGCGGCGGCATTGGGCAGAGCCGCCTGTGCATGCTGATGATCGGCGCCTGCCACATCGGCGAGGTGCAGGCCGGCATCTGGGACCCTGAGACCGTGCGCATCTGCGAGCAGGCGGGCATCACCCTGCTGTAACAGTATCCGTCCGCCCGGCGGCACAGCCCTGGCTGTGCCGCTTTTTCGTATTTTCTGCAGGGAAACGGCAAACCGGTGCGGCCGGAGCACACAGCCGGCAAAGTTGGCAATTTCCCCGCCGGGGCATAACAGGCTGTTTACCATAATTCTGCGCGACGGAGAATCGGCACAGGAGTTATCAACAGTTTGCACAGAGGTTTGCACAGGCAAGCAGCCATAAAAGGCCGGACATTGGTCAATATTCACCAGTTAATGGAAAAATCGGAGATTGCGGCACTTTGCTGCGCGAAAGCTGTTCCGTGGTAGACATAATGAAATACCGGGATTTGTAAGCGGTTCGGACAACGGGAAATTATCTGTTCAGGACAGAGGACAAAAGCCAAACCAAAGGAAAAAGAGTAAAAAGCACTTGCTTTTTTTCGCACTCTGTGCTATCATATACAGGCATGCCCAGAGCGGGCTGCGGCGCAACGCGCCTGATGCGGATGGTCCTCTGCCGCGAAGCAAACGCTTCCTGATTATGCGGTTATGAACATCTGAGAAGAAGGGAGGAAACCAATATGGATCTCGTTAAGGCCCTCGCCAGCCAGTACACCAAGCCCGAGCTGCCCCAGATGAACGTCGGCGATACTGTCCGCGTTCACGTGAAGATCAAGGAAGGCAGCCGTGAGCGCATCCAGGTGTTCGAAGGCATCATCATCGCCCGCAAGCACGGCGGGATTGAGGAGAGCATCACCGTTCGCCGCATTTCTTACAATGTCGGCTGCGAGAAGGTGTTCCCTGTCCATTCCCCCAACATTGTCAACATTGAGACGGTTCGCCGTGGTAAGGTTCGCAGAGCGAAGCTTTACTATCTGCGTCAGCGCGCCGGTAAGGCCGCGAAAGTCAAGGAGAAGCTGTAATCCAGCGGCTCTGATTGTGACAGCTTTTGCCCCGGGTTCTCTGTGCAGAGGACCCGGGGCTTGCGGTATCTGTGAAAAAACCGCCCGGGCGGGAAAGTACTTTCGCTTGATGAATCTTTGTATCGGCATCCACTTTCATTTCATAGCAATCTCGTGTATAATAAACATACGATATGCAAGCGTATAGGAGGCGATCGGTATGGATGAGGAAAAACAGGCCGGCGGTCAGCTGCCGGAGCGCGCCAGTTGGGCGCTGCACAGCTGGTGCCGTGATCTGGTGCTGTGCATCACGGTGGTCACGCTGCTGTTTGCCTTTCTGGTGCGGCTGGTCAATGTTGACGGCAGCTCCATGTATCCCACACTGCACGACCGGGACAAGGTGGCCCTGCTGTCCGGGCTGCTGTATCAGCCCAAGGCCGGGGACATTGTGGTCATCCGTGCCGCTGGCTATCCTGACGAGCCGCTGGTCAAGCGCATCATCGCCACGGAGGGCCAGCAGGTGGACATCGATTTTCAATCCGGCGTGGTGTATGTAGACGGCACGGCGCTGGACGAACCCTATATCAACGAGCCGACCTACGTCCGCGGCAACATCGAGTTCCCGCTGGTGGTAGAGGAGGGCTGCGTGTTTGTCCTGGGCGACAACCGCAACGACTCCACCGACAGCCGCTTTACACTGGTGGGACAGGTGCCGGAGGAGCAGATCCTGGGCAAGGTGCTCTGGGTGCTCTGGCCGGCGGGCCGGTTTGGAGGCGTGGCATGAAGGACGAACAGACCATCCAGTGGTATCCCGGTCATATGACCAAGGCCCGCCGGGCCATGGAGGCGGATCTGAAGCTGGTTGACGCCGTGTGTGAGCTGCTGGACGCCCGCATTCCCTATGCCAGCCGCAACCCGGACATCGACGCGCTCTGCCGCAATAAGCCGAGGCTGGTGATCCTCAACCGGGCTGACATGGCAGACCCGGCCATGACCCGCCGCTGGAGCGAGGCTTTTCGCGCCCGCGGGCTGATGACGCTGGAGACTGACAGCAAGTCCCGCCGGGGGATCAGCCGCTTTGGTCCCGCCGTGCGCGAGCTGCTCAGCGGCAAGCTGGCGCAGTACAGCGCCAAGGGGCAGGTGGGGCGCACGCTGCGCGTGATGGTGGTGGGCATCCCCAACGTGGGCAAGAGCACGCTGATCAACGCGGTTTCCGGCCGCAAGGGCGCCCGCGCGGAAAACCGACCCGGCGTGACCCGGGGCAAGCAGTGGGTCACGGTGGACCAGGGGCTGGAGCTGCTGGACACGCCGGGCATCCTCTGGCCCCGGTTTGAGGACATGCAGGTGGGCCGGCACCTGGCCTATACCGGCGCGGTGAAGGAACAGGTGGTCGATCAGGAAGAGCTGGCGGCAGGGCTGATGTCCCTGCTGGCCGAGCGCTATCCCGCCGTGCTGGCCGAGCGCTATGGGATCGACTGCACCGGGCGCAGCCCCTGGGAGCTGCTGGAAGCGGCGGGCCGCCGCCGCGGTTTTCTGGTGTCGGGCGGCGAGGTTGACCTCGAGCGCAGCTGCCGCATGATTTTGGAAGAATTCCGCAATGGCAAGCTGGGGCGCTTTACACTGGAAACGCCCCAGCTGCTGGGGGAGGGCTGAACATGGATTTGTGGGAAATCGAGCGTGGCTTGGGGCTGAGCGGCCCCATCTGCGGCGTGGACGAGGCGGGCCGCGGCCCGCTGGCCGGGCCGGTGTGCGCCGCGGCGGTGATCCTGCCGCCGGAGCTGGAGCTGCCGGGCCTGAACGACTCCAAACGCCTGACCGACGCCCGCCGCCGCGCGCTGTATGACCAGATTGTGGCCCAGGCGCTGGCTTATGGCATCGCCATGGTGTCAGAAACGGTGATCGACGAGATCAACATCCTGCAGGCCACGTTTCAGGCCATGCGTCAGGCGGTGGGTCAGCTGAGCCTGACCCCGGCGCTGGTGCTGGTGGACGGCAACCGTGACCCGGGTCTGGACCTGCCCGCGCAGACGGTGGTAGGCGGCGACGGCAAAAGCGCCAACATTGCCGCGGCCAGCATCCTGGCCAAGGTGACCCGCGACCGGTATATGGAGGCGCTGGCAGAGCAATACCCGGACTATGGCTTTGAGGTTCACAAGGGCTATGGCACCCGGCGGCACTATGAGGCCATCCTCAGCCACGGCGTGACCCCGGTACACCGCAAGAGCTTTTTGAAGAACCTGGAGGCGCACCGTGGCAGCCAGCGGTGAGCTGGGCCGCTGGGGCGAGCGGCTGGCGGCGGACTATCTGCGGCGCGGCGGCTATGAAATCCTGGCGGCCAACTTTCGCTGCCGTTACGGCGAGCTGGATTTGATTGCCGCCCGGGGCGGCTTTCTGGCGTTTGTCGAGGTAAAGCTGCGCAAGAGCGACGCTTATGGCAGCGCAGCGGCCTTTGTGGATGCGCGCAAGCAGTTGCGCCTGCGCCAGACGGCCGAAACCTGGTTGCTGGAGCACCCGGACGAGCGGCAGCCGCGGTTTGACGTGATTGAAATCTATGCCCCGGCGGGGCTGCAGACCCGCCGGCCGGCGCTGCACCACCTGGAAAATGCGTTTTAGCGTCGGCGCTGCGGCGGGACGAAGCAGACACAACAAAATGGATTAAGGAGGGGCTCCCCATGAAATTCCCGATCTTCGACGGGCACTGTGACACGGCCTGCGGCCTGCTGCATCGGCACAACGAGCTGTATGCCAACGACCAGCAGGTCGATCTGGTGCGCGCGCAGAAGCTGGATGGCTATGCCCAGTTTTTCGCCCTGTGGACGGCGGCGCCGTATCAGCATCTGACTCAGGCCGAGCAGCTGAGCCAGATGTATCACAACCTGATGACCCAGTTGGAGCGGAATTCCGCGTATATCCGGCTCTGCCTGACAGACCGGGAGATTGAATCTGCCTGGGCACAGGGCAGGATGGCCGCGCTGCTGAGCATCGAGGGGGCCGAGGGCATCAATTGTGACCCCGGTTTGCTGGAACAGGCGTGGCACATGGGCGTGCGGATGATTTCGCTGACCTGGAACCACGAAAACGCGCTGGCCGGCTATCATGGCACCGACGTGGGGCTGAGCGAGCAGGGGCGTGAGTTTGTCCGCCGGGCCCAGCGGTTGGGGATGCTGATTGACGTGAGCCACCTGTCCGACCGGGGCTTCTGGGACCTGTGCGACATCACCGAGGGGCCGATTGTGGCCAGTCACAGCAACGCCCGCGCGGTCTGCGGCCACAGCCGTAACCTCACCGACGACATGTTCCGCCAGATTATCCGGACCGGCGGAACCACGGGCCTGAATATGTTCGGTCTGTTCCTGACCGAGGGCGAGCGCTGCACCATGGATGATGTGCTGCGCCATGTGGACCACTTCCTTTCCATCGAGGGCGGGGAGAAACACGTCTCGCTGGGCGGCGACCTGGACGGGTGCAGCGTCCTGCCCGAGCCGATGACCGGCGTGGACGGCTATGCCGCGCTGATCGAGGCCCTGCTGGCCCACGGGCTGCCGGAGCAGACCGTGGCGGATATCAGCTATCACAACTTCATGGAGGTGTTCCATACATGCAATATCTGAGCACAAGAGACAGCAGCCTGCGCGTCAGCGCCGCCGAGGCCATCGTCATGGGCCTCAGCCGCGACGGCGGCCTGTTTCTGCCCGAGTCGATCCCGACCCTGACGGCTGCGGACCTGCAATATCTGGCCGGCTGTGACTATCCCCACCGGGCGGCCTGGGTGATGGGGCAGTATCTCGACGGCTTTACGCCTGACGAGCTGCTGGACTATGCCAGAAAGGCCTACGGTCCCGAAAAGTTTGACACGCCGGCCGCCGCGCCGGTGGTTACCGTGGGCGGCAAGCACATCCTCGAGCTGTGGCACGGGCCGACCTGCGCCTTTAAGGACATGGCGCTGCAGATGCTGCCCTATCTGCTGACGGCTTCGCTGAAGAAAACCGGCGAGCACAAGACCGTCTGCATCCTGGTGGCCACCTCCGGCGACACCGGCAAGGCGGCGCTGGAGGGCTTCCGCGATGTGCCGCAGTCGAAGATTCTGGTGTTCTATCCCGAGCACGGCGTGTCTGAGGTGCAGAAGCTGCAGATGGTCACCCAGGAGGGCGGCAATGTGGCGGTCTGCGCCGTGGAGGGCAACTTTGACGATGCGCAGAACGGCGTGAAGCGTATCTTCTCCGACGAGGCCATGCGCCGCACGCTGGCCGGGCAGGGGAAGATTCTCTCCTCGGCCAACTCGATCAACTGGGGCCGCGTGCTGCCGCAGCTGGTGTATTACATCAGCGCCTACTGCGACCTGCTTTCTGTGGGTAAGATTGCCCCGGGCGAGCAGATCAACATCTGCGTCCCCACCGGCAACTTCGGCAACATTCTGGCCTGCTGGTATGCCAGGCAGATGGGTCTGCCGGTGGGAAAGCTGATCTGCGCCTCCAACAGCAACAACG
>CACXCV010000171.1 GCA_902766215.1 Oscillospiraceae bacterium | reverse complement strand
AAGCAGAAGGGACAGAGCGCCAAGCACCGCAAACGTGATCTGGTCGGTCTGATATGCCATGCCAAGGCCGGTGCCGTTCAGCAGCGCCGAGCCCCACAGCAGCGCGATTCCCCCCGTAAAGAGCAAAGGATCCATAGTCTCTCCCGGATCAGAAACCATTAAAAGTTTCTGAAAAGACGATAGTATATTTGAAACAGGACGCCCAGCGGCGCGCACAGCCCGACAAGGACGCGGTGCGCGCCGTGATAGGCGCTGCGCCGCGGGCCGGCCATGCGCCCAAAGCAGCGGTATTTCCCCGCAGCCGCCACGCGCTGCGCCAGCCCGGCCGCCCGGTCGATCCGCTGCATGAAATAAAGGCAATAGCCCGCCGGGTTCTCCCGCATCAGCTTGTCCGTGTCCGCAGAATAGCCGTCCGGCTGGTATTCGCAGATTGCAACAACCTCCGGCAGGAGCTTCACCGCGCAGTAATGATCCAGCCGGTCGTACACCACGCGCTCCGTCACGAAGCGTTCGCCGGCAAAAACTGGGAACGGGATCCGGCGGGCAATCTGTGTCGGATAGACAAACGCATACTCCCCGCCGCAGCCAAGCCGGGCAGAGAGATCAGAGGTCGCCGCGCACGCCACCCCCTCCGGAAAGGCGGCACCAAGCAGGCGCCCGTCCTTCGCCGCCTTATAGGCGCACAGCCCCAGCTCCGGCTGCAAGGCCCGGCGCAGCGCCGCAATGGCGCCGGGCGCGAGGAGATCGTCCGAATCGACGCAGAGGAAATACATTCCCCGCGCTTTTTGCAGCGCCAGATTGTAGGCCGTGTGCTTCCCGCCGTTCTCTTTCTTCACATATCGGACGGCAAACGCATCCCGGCTGAAGTTCTCTACTGTTTTTTCCGTGTCATCCGTCGAGCCATCATCGACAATCAGCCATTCAAAGCTGCGGTCGCTCTGCTGCCGGAGGCTTTCATACAGCCCCGGAAGCGTCCGCGCCCGGTTGTAGGCCGGCGTAAAAACCGTAATCAGCGGCTGGTTCATAGGCTCTCAAGTCCGTTTCAGCCAGTCGAAGCAGCGCTCTCCCAAGGCTCTCCGGCAGGCGTTTGTAATCCTGCAGCGCAGCTGCGTGCGCTTTGGCAGCCAGCTTTTGCTGTACCAGTGGATGGAATGGGTATTGTCCGTTTTCGTCAGCCTTCCCGTTGTGCTCTCCAGCGGGTTGAAAAACTCCGCCGGGTAGATTGTGACGCCGTCCACCGCCTGAAGCCCCGGCTCGTCCCGCAGGCCGTGCCGCCGGAGAATCTCCGTCACCCGCGTCACCACGGTGGTCAGGTCCCCGGACCCGTCGGCCCGCAGGAAGCGCTGCGTGCTGTAATAGTCCGCAATTTCCTGATAAAGACCCAGCCCGGGGGCAGCGGCGAGGCCCAGCCCGGGGTTTACCATAATTCCTCGTGCTGTCCCGCCGTCCTGCTCGCAGCCCATAAACGCACCGCAGGCTAGGATATCGCCGAACGGGCGGACAACCTCTACATCCGTGTCAAAGTATATGCCCCCATGCCGGTACAGGATGTCAAACCGGGCATAGTCGCTGACAAAGGCGTATTTCCCGGCGGCATAGGCCTGCCTGATATAGGGAATCTGCGCCACATCATAGTTTCGCTCGTTCCACTCGCGGATTTCATAATCCGGGAAGAATGTCTTCCAGCTGCTTATGCACTTTTGGGCCAGCTTTGGCTTTTCGCCGCAGCCAAACCAGCAATAATGAATGGTCTTGGGGATCATGGCCGCTTCTCCAATCGTTTTTTGTGCAGCGCTCGATACGCCCGCTCCGGCAGCAGGCCCACGGCAATCGGCCGAAGGGCGTAAAGATAGGCTTTGGCCGGCAAATGCAGCAGCCGCGCCGCCTGGATATGCACGCGGGTCTCGTTGATGCGATATCGGAACCGCCGGCGGGAATATGCGCGGCGGTCGTCCCGCATGGCATACAGCGGCTCCGGGAGGTTCTGCCCCCGAAAGCCCCTGGCGTACATCCGGACCCAGAGGTCATAGTCCTCCACCCGCAGATATTTCCTCTCTTCGCTGTAGCCGTTCACGGCCGCATAGGCCTCCCGCCGGACCATGCACGGCGCATGGCAGAAGGGCGTTTCCGCGATGAAATCGGCCTTCTGCGGAAACTCGACCGGCCGGCTCTGTCCCCACGTGCCCTCTTCATCAAAAAACGTCATCGCCGTGCTGACAATGGCAATCTCCGGCCGCGCGTCAAGCAGCGCCGCTTCCTTTTCAAAGCGGGTTGGCGCCGACAGGTCGTCCCCGTCCTGGCGGGCAATATATTCCCCATCTGCCAGGGCAAGGCACCGGTTCAGCGTGTGGTTGAGCCCCATGTTGCGCCTGTTCTGAATCAGCGTCATTTTCTGGGGGTTGGCCGCGCGGTATTGCTCGGCAATCTGATAGGTTGCATCCCCCGAGCCGTCGTCGCACATGACAAGGTTCCAATCCGAAAAGGTCTGCGCAAGCAGCGAGTCCAGCGCCGCGCCCAGCGTGTCCGCGCAGTTGTAAATACCCATGATAACCGTGACTTTCGCCATGTTCGTCTACTCCTCACCCAGCAGGCGCCTGCGGTCCTGCAAAATCGCCTGAAACAGCCTCTGCTGTT
>CACXCV010000170.1 GCA_902766215.1 Oscillospiraceae bacterium | reverse complement strand
TCAGCTTGAAGTGCTGGTGCACCATGCCGATATGCAGGGCCGTCGCGTCGTTTGGGTCGTTGATCTCCACAACCTGCCCGTTCTTGCGGATCTCACCCTTTTCCGGTTTGTACAGACCGAAAAGCACGCTCATCAGCGTGGACTTTCCTGCGCCGTTTTCTCCCAACAGAGCATGGATTTCGCCCTTTTTCAGCTGCAGAGTCACGTCGTCGTTGGCCTTGATCCCAGGAAACTCCTTGGTGATGTGCAGCATTTCAATGACGTATTCGGATGAGCCGCCCATGCATCTACCCCTCCAGTATCAATCAATTTCTGGTTACTCTGCTGATATTATAAAGAAAATAATCCGAAAAAGCAAGCATTTATGACAAGAATATGGAACAAACATATAAAAAGCCGGGGACAGCATGGGTGCATGCTGTCCCCGGCTGACTGCTTTTCGCGCAGCGGAATGTAGGAAAGGGATTACTCGACGATGTTCAGCGTCAGGTTGTCGGTACCGGCCAGGTTGGAATAGTCGGCATCAACCGTCAGAGTGCCGGACTTGACGTCGGACAGAAGCTTCTCATAGTCGGCCACGGTGAAGTTCTTCATGGACCAGGTAGCGATGGGCAGGCCGACAGCGTTGTCGTTGACGCCCAGGCTGGTGGCAGTGCCGCCGATGTCGGCGAAGGAGCCGGCATAGGACTTCTCGATGGCCCACATGGCAGCCTCGCTCAGGCCCTTCATGGCGGAGGTCACAACGGTCTGAGACTCGGAGGACTGGTCCACATCGACGCCGACGACAAAGCCGTCGTTCTCGGCAGCAGCCGCAGCGATCGAGGCAAACATCGAGCCGCCGCAGGCAAAAATGATCTCTGTGCCGGCGCTGTACCAGCCGTTGGCCATGGTCTGCAGCTCGGGCGAAGCACTGAAGCTGGAGCCATAGAGCCAGGAGTAGTTCACTTCAACATTGACGTTCATTTCCTTGGCAGCTGCGGCAGCGCCCTGCACAAAGCCGTAGCCATACCGGCAGCAGGCGGGGTTGTCGCCGCCGCCGCCGCCGCAGAAGCCCAGCTTGGTATAGCCTTCCTTGACAACGGCATAACCGGCGAAGTAGCCGCACTGCTCTTCCTGGAAGGCGATGCCGGCGACGTTCTTCAGAACGTTGCCGGCGGCGTCGGCCACGGGATAACCGTCGATGAAGATAAAGTCAACGGTGGGGTTCTCCGCGGCGGCGCGCTTCAGAGCGCCTTCCTGCATGAAGCCGGCGCAGACAACCACCTTGGCGCCGGCGTCGACAGCGGCCTTCATGGCGTCATAGCGGTCGTCGTCCGTGGCCTGGTCGCCGTTGGCGGGCTGATAATACTTGTAGGAATAGTTGTGGTTGGCGGCGTAGAGCTTCACGCCGTCGAACGTGCCCTGGTTGAAGGACTTGTCCTTCAGCTGGCCCACGTCGGTGATGAACGCAACCTCGTATTTGCCGTCGGCAGAGGTCATGTTGTCGGGGACGTCGTCCGCGTTGGTGTAGGTGGCCGCGGTGTTGTCACCAGTGTTGTCGCCGGTGTTGGCGGCGGGGGTGCCGCTGGAACAGGCGGCCATGGCAAAGAGCATGACAAGGGCAAGAAGCAGTGCTAAGGTCCTTTTCATTAGGAATGCCTCCTTCATATTTGTTCCTGGCCTTCTCAGGTCAGACAGACGCATTATAGCACGCCGCGGGTATTGGTTCAAGAGAAATGCAAAAAATGACAGAAGAAAAGATGATCATGCAAATTCATCAAAAGCCGGCGGTTATTCCTCGGTTTTTTCGTCAGAAAATGCAAGCTGGTCTGCTTCCTGGCGCTCTTTTGCGATGCGCTTTTTCCAGCAGGCATGGCACATGGCCACATAGCTGTCGCTGCCGCCGAGGAAAACCTGCGCCCCGTGGGTGATGACCCTGCCCGTGTGGCTGATGCGGGCGTTGACGGTGGCCTTCGAGCCGCACTCGCAGATGGTTTTGATCTCGGTAATCGAGTCGGCCAGCTCGAACAGCCGCAGCGAGCCGGGGAACAGGTGGGTGAGAAAGTCGGTCCGCAGGCCAAAGCAGAGCACAGGCAGGTTTTCCTCGTCCACCAGCCAGCGCAGCTGATCAATCTGCTCCGAGGTCATGAACTGACACTCGTCCACGATGATGACATCGGCCCGGCCGTGGGCGCGATAGCGGTCGATCACGCAGTCCTCCGGGGCGATGACGTCGGCCTGCGCCTCCAGACCAATGCGCGAGCGCAGTGTGGTAATACCGTCGCGGCTGTCCACCGAGGGCTTGACCAGCCAGACGGACATCCCGCGTTCTTCATAGTTGAACTTGGTGATCAGGGCTTGTGCGGTTTTGCTCGAGCCCATCGCGCCGTATTTAAAATAGAGCTTTGCCATGGCGTTTCACTCCCTGATTGGATTGCGGCGCAGCGCCGCGCGTTATTCCATGTCCAGCTCGCCGGGCAGCAGCTCGGTGGTCTGGCTCTGCGAGAAGTAATAGTCGAACACCGCCTCGGCCACCGAGGCCAGATAGCCGCCCTGCGCGCCTTTTTCTACATAGACCGCCACGGCGATCTCCGGGTTTTCATAGGGCGCGTAGCAGACGAAGGCGGCGTTGTCCGAGCCGCCGGAGCCATGCTGTGCCGTGCCGGTTTTGGCGGCGACGGCAATGTCATAATCCTTGAAATACGTCGCCGTGCCCAGCACGCTGTCGGTAACGGCCATGCGCATGCCGGTGGAATAGGCGTCGAAGGCCTCCTGCGAGATCTCCAGCGTGCTGGCAACCTCGGGCGTCATTTCATAAAGAATGTCCTCATAGCCGGCTGAGACCACGCGCTTGAGCATGGTGGCGCGGTAGCGGGTGCCGCCGGTGGCCAGCGCGCCGGTATAGCAGGCCAGCTGCAGCGGTGTGAAGGCGTTGTCGCCCTGGCCGATGGACACGGCCAGTGTGGTGCCGTCATACCAGTCGCTGCCGTGGGCGCGGCGGTATTCGGGGTTGTCGCGCGAGCCGGTGCTCTCCGGCAGCTCGATGCCGGTGCTCTCGCCCAGACCCAGGGCCTTGGCCACGGCGTCGATGTTCTGGATGCCGGTGCGGCGGCCCACGTCATAGAAATAGTAGTTGCAGGAGGCAGCCAGCGCCTGCATGACGTTGATGGTGCCATGGGTCAGGCCATAGCGGGAGAAGAGCAGGCAGGTGGGCTGATAGGTTTCATAGTATTCATACCGGCCCTTGTCCTCGATGGTGGTGTTGGCGTTGATCACGCCGCTGTCAATGGCGGCGATGGTCGTCACCATTTTATAGGTGGAGCCGGGGGGATAGGCACTGAGAAAGCGGTTGTACAGCGGGGCATATTCGTCGGCGTTCAGCTCGTTGAACATGGCCGAATAGGTGGACAGGTCAAAGCTGGGATAGCTGGCCGCGCCCAACAGCTCGCCGGTATTGACGTTGATGGCCACAGCGGCGCCGCCGGCCGCGTCGGTACCCTCGCCGCTGGACAGACTGCCGGCGCGCAGGCTTTCGATGGCGTCGGCCAGGGCCTTTTCCATGGCCTCCTCCAGGCCGATGTCAATGGTGAGGTACACGTTGCCGCCGGCGCTTGGCTCGCTGAGATAATATTCCTCCAGCACCTGGCCGGTGGAGGACACTGTGGTCACGCGGGTGCCGTCGGTGCCCTTGAGATAGGGCTCAAAGGCGGCCTCGGCGCCCTCCTTGCCGATCTGCGCGTTCATGGCATAGCCCTGATCCTTCAGCTCGGCGTATTCCTCACGCTCCATCGGGCCGACGCGCCCCAGCAGGTGCGCGGCATATTGGGTATGATATTCGCGCACGGTGGTGGTTTCAATGGTCAAGCCCGGGATGTTCTGCTCGGTCAGAGCAGCCAGCTGAGTGGCGTTGAGGTCCTTGGCCAGAACATAGTTGCCCAGGCTGTTGACCGTGTTGCGCACCGACAGCTCATAGCGCAGGCCGATGACGGCGCGCGCCTGCTCCTCGGTATAGTCCTCCGGAATGCGGTATTTGCCCTTGAGCCGGTGGATCAGGTTTTCGGCCGTCATGTCGCCGTCGAGATCCATATAGCGCAGAAAGGCGCGGTAGTACCCCTGCCAGCTGCTGGACAGCTCGTCGGTGGTGTAGGTATAGGGACGCTCGCGGGTGATGGGCAGCGTGTCGATATAGTCGATGCCGTTGTCCCGGCACAGCTCGGTCAGCGACAGCAGCGTGCCGTTGATGTCGTCGCCGCTGTAGAGCACAAAGGAAATCAGCGCGGCGTTATAGCTGACGCGGTTGGAAACCAGCACGTTGCCGTTGCGGTCGAAGATGGACCCGCGGGCTGCGGTCACCGTAGTATAATAGGTATAGCTGCGCGAGCTTTTGCGGTTTTCATCGCCCTGCTCCACCTGCAGCTTGTACAGCGCGGCGAAAAAGACGCCCACCATGACCAGCATGCCGGCGGCGACCAGGCCGATGCGAAACAGAAATTTTCTCAATGGGGTACCTCCATGCGCCAGCCGGACTCAGCTCCGGCGGATGAAGCTGATCCGCCAGGACAGCAGATACAGCAGCGGCGTGTATAAAAGGGAATAGACCGTTTCGGGCAGCACCACGCGCAGCAGCGCGCTGATCGGCGCGTGGCCCAGATAGCAGCGCAGGGCCCAGACCGGCAGCTCACACAGCAGCAGCGTCATCAGCGACAGCAGCAGCGCCGGCAGCAGCGACCGGGTGAAATACTGTGAGCACAGCCCGCCGGCCAGTGCTCCGGCCAGACACAGCAGGGGAATGAAGAGCGCCGCTGCGCCGCCGCCCAGATAGCCCAGCAGGCCGCCGGCCAGCCCGATGGCCGCGCCGAATTCCGCCGAGCCCATCATGGCGGTGCAGACAGCGGCCACAGGCAGCAGCAGCGGCGACACGCCCAGCAGCGGCAGGCGGTTGCACACCGTGCCCTGCAGCACCAGCGCCGCCAGCAGCAGCAGCGCCCACAGCGCGCCCCGGGCAATTCGATATCGGTTACGGTACAGCATGCTTATCCCTCATAGTCATAGCTGATGATGACAAAGACCTGCTCCAGCGCCTCGACGTCGGCAGCGGGGTTGATGATGGCGTATTTTGATACGCCGGCCTGGTCCAGCGCCACGTCGGCCACCGAGCCGATGATCAGTCCCTGGGGATACACGTCGCCGCTGCCGGTGGTCATCACCTGGTCGCCGTTGCGGATGATGGCCTCGGTGGACAGATAGCTCATGCGCAGCTGGCCGGACTCCATCAGCTCGAAGTCGCCCTGCGCCACACCCATATAGCCGGAGCCATAGACCATGGCGCTGATCTCCGACGTGGGGTCGAGAATGGTCATTACGGTGCTCCAGTTGCGCCCGGCGTCGGTAATCAGCCCCACCACCTGCCGGTTTTCGGTGATGACGCACTGGCCGACGCTGACGCCCTGGCTGGTGCCTTTATCGATGGTAAAGCCGCTGTTCCAGTTGGAATCGCTCCAGGCGGAGATGTGCGCGTCCACCAGCTCATAGTCCTCGTGCTGGGCCAGCAGCCCGGCCAGGTCGCGCAGGCGCTCGTTTTCGCGCTCGTACTCCTCGGCGCTGCGGATTTTGTCGCCCGCCTCGGCCAGCTGTGCCTTCAGGCTGGCGTTTTCCGCCTCGATCAGCTCATAGCGGTAGAGATAGTTGTAAAACGACTCGACCCGCTGGGCCAGCCGGGTGGCCGCGCTGCGGACGGGGCTGAGCGCGGCGTTGAGCAGGTTGCTCACCGGGGCTGCGTTGCTGCGCACCAGCGCAGTCACGCTGCAAAGAATGGCAATCACCAGCGCGGCGATGAAGATGCCTTTTACGCGGGTTGAAAAGAGCTTTTTCATGGCCCCTCCTTTGTTATAGTACAGTTACGCCGAATTGCCGCAGCACCTGGCACAGCCGGCACACCGGCAGGCCCACCACGTTGTAATAGTCGCCGTCCAGCCGCTCGACAAACAGCCGGCCCAGGCCCTGCACGCCATAGGCGCCGGCCTTGCCCATCGGCTCGCCGGAGGCGACATAGCGCTCGATTTCCTCCGGCAGCAGCGGGCGAAAGGTGACCACGGTCTGCTCGGCGCAGGTGACCGACCGGGCGCCCTGCCGGACGGTAAAGCCGGTGTAGACGCTGTGCTCCCGGCCGGAGAGCTGCCCCAGCATCCGCGCCGCGTCGGCGGCGTCCCGGGGCTTGCCCAGAACCTCGTCCTCCAGCGCCACGACGGTGTCGGCGGCGATGACAATGGCCTCCGGGCGGCGCTGCGCCACGGCGGCAGCCTTCCGCTGGCTGAGCAGCTGCACCAGCGCCTGGGGCGGCATGGAATCAGCCGATTCGTCCACATCGGGGCTGAGTACCTCAAACGGCAGGTGAATCTGCTCCAGCAGCTCCCTGCGGCGTGGGCTGCCGGAGGCGAGAATGATTGCGCTCATAGTATTAAACGCTCCTTTTGTTTTGATCAGGCGTTATTCCACGCCGCGCAGATACAGGCCGCGGGTACACACGCCCGGTTCCATGGCGCTGCCTGCTTTCCAGGCGTGCAGCACGGCGTTGACCTCGCCGGCGTTTTCAGTGGTGAACAGCAGCCGCAGCGCCCACAGGCCCAGCTTGCTCAGCTGGGGCTGCTTGTCCAGCAGCCAGAGCTTTTTGCCGTTGAGCACCACACTGCGGCAGCTGTCGCCGTCGCGCAGGATGGGAAATTCCTCTCCCGCGCGGTCGGTGAGCTTCACCGCGCCGCCGCAGGTGCAGGTGCCGGTCCGGTTGCGGATCAGGCAGTTTTCCGTCAGCATCAGCGGCAGGCGGCCATAGGCGATCAGCTCCATATCCAGCGGCTTGGACAGGTCGCGCAGCTGGGCCAGTGTCATTTCAATGGATGCGGTGGCCGACTGCACGCCCAGCTGCTGCAGCACCTGCATGGTGCGCGAGTTGTAAACGTTCAGGCCAAAGTCGCCGTGAACCCGATAGCCCAGCTCGTGCAGCATGCGGAGGTGTCCCAGGTTGCCGCACAGGGCGTGGCGGATGCCCATCTGATAGAGCTGGGTCAGCTGCTTGCAGACCCGGCTGCGGTCGCTGTCAGGAATCACCCGCGGCACCACCACGCCCAGCGTGGCGGCCCTGGCCAGCATGGAGGTAAAGTCGGGCTGCTCCAGCAGCACGGCCGCCGGGGCATAGATCATCGACGTGCCGGACTTGCACAGCTCTTTGGTCAGCTGCGCCGAGGTGGTGATCTGTACCGTCAGGGCGGGGGAGTCGGTGTGGCCGGTGCAGACTTCCACCGGCTGGGGGTTTTGCAGCGGCCAGGAGGTCACCCGCCCCCGCAGGGCGGTCAGCTGGCTCAGCGCGTCGCGGCGCAGGCTGTTCAGCGCGGCGGCGGACAGGCTCAGTCCGTCGTCCAACTGGGTGATCAGTTCGCGGCAGTAGAACGGAGTGCCGCCGGTGCGTGTCAGGCGCGTGTGCAGCTCCTCCTCGGTCAGGGCGCGGGTGCGTGCCCTCTCGGGTGCGGGGCCAGTGGCGGTGGCCAGGTTGCCGTCGGCGTCGGCCACGGTCAGCACGGCGCTCTGCCCGGCACGCACCTGCGCGCGCATGGCAACGCCCACGCATTCGCGCTCGCCGGATTCGTACATGGCGCGGGCGGCGGCAAAGAGCTTTTTGTCCTCGGTCTCCTCCTGGCGGGTGCCCAGCATGTCGCGCCCGGGCGCGCCGCGCCAATAGGCATCGGTAAAGCCCTGACGGGAAAAGGCGGCCTCCAGCTGGCGCATGTCCTCGCCGGTGGGGGCGGAGCCGTCCAGCGCACGGCGATAGACGCTGGTGGCAATGGCGACATATTCCGGCCGCTTCATGCGGCCCTCGATTTTCAGCGAAGCGATGCCCATCTCCCGCAGCTCGGCCAGGTGCTCAACCAGGCAGTTGTCCCGCAGGCTCAGCGGATAGCGGTCAGCATGGCCGTTATAGCCATAGGGCAGGCGGCAGGGCTGGGCGCAGGCGCCGCGGTTGCCGCTGCGGCGGCCGATCATGGCGCTCATGTAGCACTGGCCGGAATAGCACATGCACAGCGCTCCGTGGACAAACACCTCCAGCTCGACGGGTGAGCGGGCGGCGATGGCGGCGATATTGTCGCGGCTGAGCTCGCGGGCGAGT
>CACXCV010000169.1 GCA_902766215.1 Oscillospiraceae bacterium | reverse complement strand
GTTGGCGGCACCTACGCATGGGGCCGCAGTGGCCCGAACCACTATCTGTGGAACGAAGCCGCTGACTACGAAACCGACAGCTACTTCATGTCCGGTCTGCCTCACGCCGTGCTGAACAAGGGCGACACGCCGGGTCGCGTCTGCTTCAAGGCCAGCGTGGTTCGCAACGGCACCGCCATTCTGCCCGCCGCCGAGGATCCCGTCCTCTGCGCCAAGTTCCTGGACTACTTCTACTCGGACGAGGGCGCCATCCTCATCAACTATGGCCCCATCGGCCAGAGCTGCGAACTGGATGAAGACGGCAATGTCCACATGACCGCTGCTTATGACGCCGAGGTGCAGGAGCGTATCGACGACGGTACCTTCACCAAGAGCTACGCCTGGGAGGGTCTGATTTACAACTGGAACTGGCACGAGGCCAACTTTGGCGTCATGAAGCCCGAGCGTCTGCTGCTGCAGTATGACGATCTGTCCGCCTGGAAGCAGTGCCTGGAGTGGGCCAAGAACTCCGGCGAGTGGAACTATCCCGAGGGCACCCAGATGACCGCCGAAGAGGCCGAGGAATACGCCCGTATCTATGCCGATGCCTCGACAATGATCGGTGAGTTTACCACCAAGATCATCTGCGGCATGGTCGATCTGGAAGAGGGCTATAGTGAGATGCTCTCGCAGCTGGATTCCATCAATTTCAGCCGCGCCATCGAGTGCAAGCAGGAAGCGCTGAACCGCTTCTATGCCCGCTGATCCCACTGCTTCGTATTGACCTAACTGCAAAAAACAGCAAGCGACCCCACCCATTTGGGTGGGGTCGCTTATCCGTCTGATCTGTCCGAATATATCAACGGCCCCGGGAATTCCCGGGGCCGTTGATCCGTTGCTTCGTTGTTTATTCGCTGCGCAGGGCCTCCACTGGGTCCTTCTTGGCCGCCACCCGTGAGGGGATCAGGCCGGCGACATAGGTCAGCAGCATGCTGATTACCACCAGAAGCACGCCGCCCGCTACAGGCAGCTGGGCGTTGAGATTGTCCAAATCGGTCAAATGGTGCAGCAGCGCGTTGATCGGGATGGTCAGCAGCACCGACACACCGATGCCCAGCAGCCCCGCCGTGAGGCCCACCAGCAGCGTTTCGGCGTTGAACACATGGGACACGTCCTTCTTCGAGGCGCCGATGGCCCGCAGAATGCCAATCTCCCGCGTGCGCTCCAGCACGGAAATATAGGTGATAATGCCGATCATAATCGACGACACTACCAGCGAAATGCCTACAAAGGCAATCAGCAGATAGCTGATGCCGCTGATGATGTTAGTAATCGAGGACATCAGCAGCGCCACATAATCCGTGTAGGAAATCTGGTCGTCCTCCGGCACGCCGCTGTTATACTCGGCAATTACGCCGGCAATCTTGTCCTTGTCGGCAAAGGACGCGGCATAGAGGTTGATGCCATCAGGGTGCTCCAGGTCGGCATAGCCCAGGCGGTCATAGTTTTCCTCCAGCGTCGCGTCCGACACCGTGGGCGGCATCATGTCATCATAGAGCTGCGCCAGCTGCGTCTGGCTCCAGGTTCCCTGCTGCCACAGCGCCGCCTGCTGGGCCTGGGTCAGCTGGGCCAGCTGCGTCTGCACCTGGGCGGCATACTGCTCCGCCGCCGCCTGGCGGATGGTCTGTTCCACCTGGGCAAACAGCTCCTCGTCGCTCATCTCGGCGATGTAGCCCTTTACTACCTCCGGCTCGACGCCCATGCTGGCCGCATATTCAGCCGACACCTGCTCCTCCACCTGCTGGCGGGTCAGGCCGTTCATCTGCTGAGCCGCCACGCCGTCCAGCCAGGCCGGGTCAGGCATGGCCTGCGCCCGGGCATAGGCCTCGGCCCGGGTCTGCTCGTCCTGCTCTGCCAGATAGTCCGTAATGGCCTGCGCCTTTTCGGCCTCGTCCGGCTCGTGGGTGTCCTCCGTACGGAAGGGCAGGCCGGTAAACACATCCACGCTCTCGTCCGCCCGCTGAGCCTGATAGAGCGCGCTGTGCTGCACCGTGTCCATCACGCGGCGGGTCAGGGCGTTGGTATAGCCCACGGCGCCGGTGAGCATGCCGGCCGCGGCGTCCTCCTTCAGGCGGATGATGCCGCTGATGCGCAGCGGGATGCCAATTTCACTGCTGTGATAGAGATATTCCATGCCCGTCTCCGTGGCCGTCAGGTCGGTATAGCCATCGCCCTGGGCCTGCCACTGCTCCACCGGCAGAATCAGCTTGAAGGTTTTCGCGCAGATCTCCTCAAAGCTCCAGCTCTGCTGGCCCTGCTCATCAATCTGCTCGCCGCGCATGGCCGCCTGGGTCACCTTGTTGAGCTGCTCGGCGTCCTTAAAGCCCAGCGCATACAGCGCCAGGTCGCTCACCTCGTTGCGGCTGTTCACCACCAGGACAATCTCTTCCTCGCTCTGCGGCCAGCTGCCATACACCAGGTCATACTGCCCGGTGACCATCTCGCTGACCAGTCCGTCGCCGCCGGCGGGCGGCAGCATCTCGTTCCACAGCTGGATGGTGCCCATCATGGTATACTGGTTCATCATGGCCCGCTGGGTTTCGTCGGTACCCATGGCGCTGCTCATCAGCTCCATCAGGTCGCTCTGGATCACATTGCCCGCTGAATCCTCGGTATAGACCGGCATCGGCACGTCATAGGTATACTGCACCGCCGAGGCATAGCGCGCAATGCGCTCGTCCCCGTCCAGAAAGGTCTTGAACCGCTCCAGATTGTTGGTGCTGACGCTGGCCGCGTTCATGCTGTTGAGCATGTCATACATGATGGTGTTGGCATACACCCGGTCATCGCGTTCCGGCTCACCGTCGCCGCCGTGCTGCACCTCCATCAGCGAGGTCATCAGAGCCGTGGTGTCGGTGCTCTCCGCCTGAATGGAGATGGGATAGGACGAGAGCGTGTCCTCCTGCACCTGGTCGATATAGCGGTTGATGCCGTGAGACAGCGACAGAATCAACGCAATGCCGATGATGCCGATCGACCCGGCAAAGGCCGTCATAAACGTGCGGCCCTTTTTGGTCAGCAGATTGTTCAGCGACAGGGCAAAGGCCGTGGGCAGGCGCATCGACACCCGCTGGCGGCGGCCCTGCACGGGCGTGGCCTCCTCCGGCGTATAGGGGTCAGAGTCGCTGACCAGCTGTCCGTCCTTGATGCGCACAATGCGCGTGGCGTACGCCTCGGCCAGCTCCGGATTGTGGGTCACCATGACCACCAGCCGGTCCTGGGCCACCTTTTTCAGGATTTCCATCACCTGCACGCTGGTGTCAGAGTCCAGCGCACCGGTCGGCTCGTCAGCCAGGAGAATTTCCGGGTTGTTTACCAGCGCGCGGGCAATGGCCACCCGCTGCATCTGGCCGCCGGACATCTGGTTGGGCTTTTTGTGCAGCTGGTCGCCCAGACCCACCTGCTCCAGCGCTTCCACCGCCCGGCGCCGGCGCTCCGACTTGGACACGCCCGAAATGGTCAGCGCCAGCTCCACATTGGCCAGCACGGTCTGATGCGGGATCAGGTTATAGTTCTGAAACACAAAGCCCACCGAATGATTGCGATAGGCGTCCCAGTCCCGGTCGCGGTACTGCCGCGTGGACACGCGGTTGATCAGCAGATCGCCGTCGGTATACTGGTCCAGCCCGCCGATGATGTTCAGCAGCGTGGTCTTGCCGCAGCCGGAGTGACCCAGAATGGCCACAAACGCGCTCTCGCGCAGCGAGAGCGAAATGCCGCGCAGGGCATGCACCGTGCTGCCGTTCATCTCATAGTCTTTGACAATGTTTCTCAGTTCAAGCATGGCATTCGTCCTTTCTATCCTACCCCGTCAGTATACAAATTCCATTTTCCCATGTCAATCAAAGCCATAACCAATCAAATAGAAACTTTTTATGAACTGCCGCCGGCAGCAGGAGCAGGGGGCTGCAAAATGCAGCCCCCTGCTCCTTTCCCTGTTACAGTTCCCCGGGGAACAGATGTTCAATGGCCTCGTGCGCAGCGGCCTGTTCGGCCAGCTTTTTGCTGTGGCCCGTGCCACGGCCCACCGCCTCGCCGTTGCGGAGCACCGCCACGGTAAAACGCTTGTCATGATCCGGGCCGCTCTCCTCCACCAGCTGATAGCTGAGCGTCTGATTCTTCTCCCGCTGCACCAGCTCCTGCAGGATCGTCTTATAGTCGCCGGAGTGGGTCGATTCGCCCACGCGGTCCAGCACGTGCCGGTAGACAATCCCCCGGGCGGCCTCAAATCCGCCGTCGAGATAAGCCGCGGCCATAATCGCCTCGCAGGCGTCGGAGAGAATGCTGGGGCGGCTGCGGCCGCCGCTGCGCTCCTCGCCCTTGCCCAGGCGCAGATGCGGCCCCAGGTTGATCTCCTGGGCCATCACCGCCAGCGACCGCTCGCACACCAGCTCGGCCCGCATACGGGTCAGCTCGCCCTCCGGCCGGTTGGGAAAGCTGCGGTAGAGATATTCCGCCACCACAAAGCCCAGAATCGAATCGCCCAAAAACTCCAGCCGCTCGTTGTGCCCGTGGCAGCCCTCGCGGTTTTCGTTGGCATAGCTGGTGTGGGTCAGCGCCTGCTCCAGCAGCCGCGGATTCTGAAAGCGGTAGCCCAGCGCCTGCTGCAATGCTTCGTGATTCATCTCAGGACTCCTTCCCCGGCGCGTCCACGTGCATGGCGTCGATGTTGGCAGCAATGGCGTCCACCAGGCCGGAATCCACCGCCTCCATCGCCTGGCGGATGGCGCTGCGGATGGCCCGCGCGTCCGAGCTGCCGTGGGCCTTGATCACCGGCTTGGAGATGCCCAGCAGCACCGTGCCGCCGCTCTCCCGATAGTCCATCAGGGTCTTCAGCTCCTTCAGGCCGCCCATCACGCACAGCGCGCCCAGCTTGGTCAGCAGATTCTTTTTAAACACGCCCTTAAGCTCCTTCATCAGGTAGCCCGCCGTGCCTTCAATTGATTTGAGCAGCACGTTGCCGCTGAAGCCGTCGGCCACAATCACGTCCACCTGGCCGTCGAACACGTCGCGCGCCTCAACATTGCCGGCAAAGTTCAGCCGCCCGGCCTCATGGGCCCGCCGCAGCAGCGCATAGGTCTCCAGCCGCAGCGCACCGCCCTTGGTGTCCTCGGTGCCGTTGCTCAGCAGGCCCACCCGCGGGTTCTGCTTGCCCAGCATCCGGCTGGCATAAAACGAGCCCATATAGCCGAATTGCAGCAGGTATTCCGGCGTGCAGTCCACATTGGCTCCCGCGTCGATGAGCACCGTGCCGCCGTGCCGGTTGGGAATCACCGGCCCCATGGCCGCCCGGCGGATACCGCGGATGCGCTTGCACGCCAGCGTGGCGCCGGTCAGCAGCGCGCCCGTGTTGCCCGCCGAGACAAAGGCGTCGCCCTCGCCGTCGTGCAGCAGCTTCAGCCCCAGCACCATCGACGATTCCGGGTGCTCCTTGAGCACCATGGTAGGGTTGGCATGCATGTCCACCACGTCCGGCGCATGGCTGATCTCCAGCCCCTTGGGCAGGGTCTGCACGCCCTTCTGCTTGAGAATCTCCAGCAGCTCCGGGCCGCGGCCCACCAGCGTCAGCTCCACGCCAAACTCGGCCACCGCGTCCAGCGCGCCCTGCACCATTGCCTCCGGCGCGTGATCGCCGCCCATTGCATCGAGGATAATCCGCATTGCCAGCCCTCCTTATTTCAGCATCCCGATCTGTGCCAGCGCACGCCGGGAGATTTCTTCGTTTTTGTTCCGCTTGCCCTTAACCCGGTAGCCCAGCGGCTCCATAATGCCAAAGTTGATGTTCATGGGCTGAAACTTACTCAGCCCGCCGCCCGCGATGTACAGGCCCAGCGCGCCGATGGCCGTCTGGCTGTTCACCGGCGGCAGCGGCTCACCTCGTTCGGCAGCCGCCATGGCCCGCCCGGCCAGCCAGCCCGAGGCAGCCGACTCGACATAGCCCTCCACGCCGGTCATCTGCCCGGCAAAGGCAATCTCCGGGTTTTTCCGCGCCCGGTAATAACAGTCCAGCAGCCGGGGCGAGTTCAGAAACGTGTTGCGGTGCATCACGCCATAGCGCAGAAACTCCGCCTTGTGCAGTGCCGGAATCATGCGGAACACGCGCCGCTGCTCCGGCTGGCGCAGATGCGTCTGAAACCCCACCAGGTTGTAGATGCTGCCCTCGGCATTGTCCCGGCGCAGCTGCACCACCGCATACGGCTCACGCCCGGTACGCGGATCTGCCAGTCCCACCGGCTTGAGCGGCCCATAGCGCAGCGTGTCCTCGCCCCGACGGGCCATGACCTCCACCGGCATGCAGCCCTCAAACACCTTGCTGTCCTCAAAGCCATGTACCTCGGCCTCCTCAGCGGCCGCCAGCTCGCGGACAAAGGCACGGTATTCCTCCTGGTTCATGGCGCAGTTGACATAATCCGCACTTCCCCGGTCATAGCGGCTGGCAAACCACGCCAGCTCCATGTCCACCGAGTCGGCCGCCACCAGCGGCGCCGCCGCGTCATAAAAGCTCAGCGGTTCGCACCCGTCAAAAAAGCGGTTGATGGCCTCGGCCATGGCGTCGGATGTCAGCGGGCCGGTGGCGATAATCGCCGGGCCGGCGGGGATCTCGGTCGCCTCGCCGCCCGTGACCGTAATCAGCGGGTGTGCATGGATGCGCTGCGTGACCAGCTGCGAAAAGCCGTGGCGGTCCACCGCCAGCGCGCCGCCGGCCTCCACCCGGGTCTGGTCGGCGCAGGAGAGGATCAGACTGTCCAGCTGACGCAGCTCCTCCTTCAGCAGGCCCACGGCGTTGTGCAGGCCGTCGCCGCGCAGGGAGTTCGAGCACACCAGCTCGGCAAACTCGCCGGTGTGGTGGGCCGGCGTGCTCTTCTCCGGACGCATCTCCACCAGCCGGACCGGCACGCCCCGCTGGGCCAGCTGCCAGGCGGCTTCGCAGCCCGCCAGCCCTGCGCCAATGATCACTACGGTTCTCATGCTTCATTCTCCTGCATTGTCGTCTTTTTCGCGGTCTTTGGTGCTGCCTTCGTCCTGGACGCCGTGGCCTTTTTGGCCGCGGTCGATTTGGACGCAGCCGTCTTCTTGGCTGCGTTCGATTTGGCCGCGGTTTTTTTCGCCGCAGGCTTTTTCTCCGCCGCAGGCTTTTTCTCCGCCGCCGGCTTGGCAGCCGTTTTGCGGGTCTTCTTCGGTGCCGCCGGCTCTTCAGCCGCGGCAGGCAGCGCCTCGGGCAGGGTTTCGCCCTCGACGGCTACAGGCTGTTCCGCCTTGGGCTTGCGGCGATAGCCGCGCTGATCCTCCGGCAGAAAGTTTTCGCACGCCGGGTTGATGCAGAAGGCCTTTTGGTTGCCCTTGCCTGCCTTTTTGAACATGGTCTGCCCGCAGAAGGGGCAGTCCTCGGCCGTGGGCGCGTCCCAGGACATAAAGCCGCAGTCCTTGCTGTGCTCGCAGGCATAGAAGGTATAACCCCGCTGGCTCTTGCGCTTGAGCAGCCCGCCGCCGCACTTGGGGCAGCGGCCCGGCATCCGCTCGGCCAGGGGCTTGGCATTGGTGCACTCCGGATAGCCTGGGCAGGCCAAGAAGCGGCCAAAACGGCCCATTTTAATCACCATTTTGCGGCCGCATCGCTCACAGACCTCGTCGGTTTCTTCAACCGGGATCTTCAGATGCACGCCGTCCAGCGCCTTCTCCGCCTCTTCCATGTTGTGGTGAAAGCCGGTGTAGAAGTCGGCCAGCAGCTTGCGCCAGGCAATTTTTCCCTCGCCCACTTCGTCCAGCTTTTCCTCCATGCCGGCGGTAAACTGCACGTCGATGATGTCCTGAAAGCGCTCCTTCATCAGCTGGGTCACCACCTCGCCCAGGGGCGTGGGCGACAGGCGGCGGTCGGTCTTCAGCACATACTCCCGATCGATGATCGTGGAGACAATGCTGGCATAGGTAGAGGGGCGGCCAACGCCCTGCTCCTCCATGGCCTTCACCAGCGTAGCCTCGGTATACCGGGGTGGCGGCTGGGTAAAGTGCTGCTGCTTCACCGGCGGGGGTGTGAGGGTCACCGTCTCGCCCTCCTGCAGGTCGGGCAGCGGCGAGCCGTTCTCCTCCTGCTCGTCGTCCTTGCCCTCTTCATACACAGCGGTAAAGCCAGCAAACTTCAGGCTCTGGTGGTTGGCGCGGAACACCTGCCCCGCGCTGACCGTGTCGATGGCCACCGTCTCATAGACGGCGTTGGCCATCTGGCAGGCCACAAAGCGGCTCCAGATCAGGCGGTAGAGCTTATACTGATCGGGCGTCAGGCTGCTGCGGATGGCCTCGTGGGCGTCCTGTGCGCCGGACTTGGTCTTAAACACCCGGGGCTGGCCAAAGTAATACGGCTCGCCATAGCGCCCAAGGATAAACTCTCTGGCAGCCGCCGTGGCGTCGTCGCTCAGGCGCAGCGAGTCGGTACGCATATAGGTAATCAGACCCACGGTGCCCTCGCCGGCAATGTCGATGCCCTCATACAGCTGCTGGGCAATGGCCATGGTGCGCCGGGGCGTCATGCCCAGCTTGCGCGAGGCCTCCTGCTGCAGCGTGGAGGTGATAAAGGGCGCGGCGGGCGCGCGGCGCTTTTCGCCGTGCTTTACCGACTTGACCACAAACGGCGCGGCGCTGACCGCGGTCAGAATGGCGTCAACCTCGGCTTCGTTGTGCAGCTCGCCTTTCTTGCCCGCATTCTCCGGCCCAAACCACGAGGCGACAAACTTGCCCGGCTGGGCCGCGCGGCTGAGCGTCACATCAATCGACCAGTATTCCTCCGGCTTGAAGGCGCGGATTTCCTCCTCGCGATCCACCACCAGGCGGGTAGCCACCGACTGCACGCGCCCGGCCGACAGGCCCCGGCGCACCTTTTTCCACAGCAGGGGGCTGAGCTGATAGCCCACAATACGGTCCAGGATCCGGCGTGCCTGCTGCGCATCCACCAGATTCTGATCGATCTTGCGCGGGTGCTGGATGGAGCTGGTCACAACGTTCTTTGTAATCTCGTTGAACGTCACGCGCTTGGCCTTGTCATCCGGCAGGTGCAGCAGTTCCTTCAGGTGCCAGGAAATGGCCTCTCCCTCGCGGTCCGGGTCAGTGGCGAGATAGACCGTCTGGGCCTGGTCGGCGCTCTTCTTCAGGTCGCGGATAATCTCTTCCTTGCCCTTGACCGGCCGGTATTCCGGCTCAAAGTTGTGCTCGAAATCCACGCCCATAGTGCTTTTTGGCAGGTCGCGCAGGTGCCCCATGCAGGCCTTTACCTGATAATGGGGGCCAAGATATTTTCCAATGGTTTTCGCCTTGGCAGGCGACTCCACAATAACCAGATTTTCAGCGGTATTTGCCATGTTGTTCCTCCGAAATCACGCGGCGGACGCCGCAGTCATGATGATTCCGCTCCCGCGAGCGAGACGCGCTTATCGTGGCCGCAACGCACCACGCCCCGTATTTCCAGCAGCGTCAGGCTGGCCATCACCCGGGCTGCGGGCAGCTGGCTGCGCTCAATCAGCTCGTCGGTGGTCAGCGGCTTTTCCGCCAGCTGCATCACCAGGGTGCGCTCGTCCCCTTCCACACCGGAAAGGATGGTATCCAGTTCAATATACGGCCTGGATTCCGTCTTGTCAAACACTTTCTCATCCGGCGCGGCGGTTTGGGCCGGTTTTTCCTGCTTTTCCGGCTGTTCCGGCAGCGCTTCGCGCTGCTGCTCCGTCGTCAGGTCCAGGCTCTGCCCGCCGGGGCGATAGCCCACCTTGCCGGGGAACAGCGGCGCATAATCGCGCATCACATCCCAGCCGTTGGTGGCCAGCATGGCTCCGTCGCGGATCAGGCGGTTGGTCCCCTCGCTGGCCGGCGAGTCGATGGCCCCGGGCACGGCAAACACATCGCGCCCCTGTTCCAGCGCGTGCGAGGCGGTAATCAGCGCCCCGGAGCGCTGCGGCGCCTCCACCACCAGCACGCCCAGCGACAGCGCGGACAAAATCCGGTTGCGCACCGGGAAATGGCGTCCCTCCGGCCGCGTTCCCGGCGGATATTCGCTGAGCAGGCAGCCCCACTGGGCCACATCCCGAAAGAGTGCCCGATTTTCCGCCGGATATACCACGTCCACGCCGCAGCCCAGCACGCCCGCCACCGGCGCACCGGCGCTGAGCGCGCCTTCCATGGCCGCCGCGTCGATGCCCAGCGCCATGCCGGAGACCAGCGTGCCGCCGCAGCGGCCGATCTGATAGCCCAGGCGCTTGGCGCTGCGGATCCCATAGGCCGTGGCCCGGCGCGTGCCCACCACAGCAACGACCGGCTGCGCATCGAAGGGCAGCATCCGTCCCTGGCAGTAGAGCACAGGCGGCGGCTGGTCAATGGCCCGCAGGCGGTTGGGATAGGCCGCGTCCTGCATGGTGATAATCTGGATGTGCTTTTCATAGCAGGCGGAGAGGATCCGGTCGGCCGTGTCAAGGTTTTTGTCCTCCAGCGCCCGGCGGGCGCTCTGGCTCAGCCCTTCCACGTGGGACAGCAGGTCGCCGCCGGCAAAATAGACCTCGTTGGCCGCGCCGAAGTGGCGCAGCAGCAGCGTCTGGTCCCGCAGCGTCAGCCCCTGCAGATTGGTCAGCCACAGCCAGTATTTCATCCTGTCCGCCCCTCTCTTTTTTGTTTGGTTTTTTACGCCTGTCTTGCCCGGCGCAGCTCCCACAGCAGCACCGTGGCCGCCGCCGCCGCGTTTAGCGACTCTACCTGTCCCTCCATAGGGATGATCACATGCGCCTGCGCCGCCGCCAGCAGCTGCTGGCTGACGCCGCGGCCCTCGCTGCCGATGACCACCACGGCCTGCTTCAGCGGCACTTGCTCCAGCGGCTGCGAGCTGTCGGACAGCGCCGTGACCACCAGCCGCAGTCCTGCCTCGCGGCAGCGCCCGGGCAGCGCCGCCCGGGGGATCTCCATCACCGGCTGGCGAAACGCACTGCCCATCGAGGCCCGCAGCGCCTTGGGGCCAAAGGGGTCGGCGCAGCCCTCGGTGAGCACAATCGCCCGCGCACCAAAGGCCTCGCCCGCCCGCAGCACCGTGCCCACGTTGCCTGGGTCCTGCACGCCGTCCAGCACCAGGCTGCCCGCCGGCAGCGGGCGGCGCGCCTCCTCGGGCCGCGCCGCCAGAAACAGCACGCCCTGGGGCGTGTCCATCCGCGACACCGCCGCCAGCAGCTGCGGCGGCACCAGCGCTGCGCGCACCCCCTCCGGCAGCGGCGGCAGCGCCTGCCCCTCGGCGGCGATCACCGCCTTCACCTTGGCAAAGCGCAGCGCCTCGTCCAGCAGCTTCCACCCGTCACCCACCAGCTCGCCGCAGCGGCGGCGCTCCGCCGCGCTGCCCTGCAGTCTGACCAGCCGCTGCAGCAGTGGGTTCTGCCGACTGGTGATCCGTTCGGTGCTCACAGAGCCTGCACGGCGTTGAGCTGGGAATAGCTGCCCAGCACCATCACCACGTCGTCCTGCGCCAGCAAAAACTCGCCGCCCGGCGAGACGACAATCTTCTGCCCATGCTCCTTCACCGCCAGGATGTTCACGCCATACACCGCCCGGACGTTCAGCTCGCGGATGGTCTTGCCGCGCCACGGCCCCGGACAGGCGATTTCCGCGATGCCATAGTCATGGCTCAGCTCAATAAAGTCCAGCATCCGGGCCGAGGATACATTCTGTGCCAGCTTAATGCCCGTCTCCCGCTCCGGAAAGACCACCTTGTCAGCGCCCACTTTTTCCAGCGCGCGCCGGTGGATCTCCGAGCTTGCCTTGCAGATCACCTCGGGCACGCCCAGCTCCTTGAGCGCCATGGTGATGAGAATCGAGCTGGCAATATCCGAGCTGACGCCCAGAATAGCGCAGTCGCACTCTGCCACGCCCAGCTGGCGCAGCGTGGCTGCGTCGCGGGCGTCAGCCACCACGGCATGGGTCACCTGGCTGGCAATGCGCTGGATCGCCGCCTCGTCAGTATCCACCGCCATCACCTCGTTGCCCAGCTCGGCCAGCATCGTGGCCGCCGCCGTGGCAAAGCTGCCCAAACCAATCACAACTACCTGTTTCATAACGTCCTCCTCTTTCGGTTCCGATCAACCGATTATGACCTGTGTCTCCGGATAGCCAATCCGGCTCTCTGCGCCGTTGCGCAGCATAAATGCCAGGCTGATGGTCATGATCCCCACCCGGCCAAAGAACATATAGCAAATTATCCATATCTGGCTCAGCCGGTCAAGCTGCGTTGTAATGCCTGTGGACAGTCCCACCGTGCCCATGGCCGAGCATGACTCATACAGGCAGTCCAGCAGCGGCAGCCCATTGGACCCCGCCAGCACCACGCCGCCCAGCACCGCCAGCGCCAACATCATCATCGCCACGCTCAGCGCGCTGACCACCTGCCGGACCGGGATTTCCCATCCCCAGACCACCACGCGGTTCTTCCCCCGGAAGGCCGCCAGCACCGCCAACAGCAGCAGCGCCACCGTCACGGTTTTGATGCCGCCGGCGGTGGAGCCGGAACTGCCGCCCACCAGCATCAGCATGCAGCTGAGCAGCTTGCCCGACTCGGTCAGCGCGCCCTGATCCACCGCGCTGAAGCCGGCAGTGCGCAGTGTGACCGACTGAAACAGCGCCGCCAGCAGCTTCTGCCCCCAGGTCATCTGCCCCAGCGTGCCGGGATTATTCCACTCCAGCGCCAGGGTGCCGAGCATGCCGCCGGCAATCAGCGCCGCGGTGCTCAGCAGCACCAGGCGCGAATAGATGCTCATCCGCGACCAGCGGCGCGTGCGCACCACATCGTCCCAGACAAAAAAGCCCATGCCGCCCAGCACAATCAGGGCGCTGAGCGTGAGCATCACCACCGGATCCGTGGCATAGGGCGCCATGCTGCCAAAGGGCTGAAGGACGCCCATCAGGTCAAACCCCGCGTTGCAAAACGCGCTGACCGCGTGGAACACGCCCCGCGCCAGCGCCTGGGGAAACGGAAAGTCAAAGCAAAAGCGCACCGTGAGGATCACCGCACCGGTTCCCTCGAAGAGCAGCGTCCCCAGCAGAGCGCGCTTCATCAGCGGCAGCAGTCCCTCAAAGGACGGCAGATTCAGCGACTGCGCCAGGATCAAGCGCTGGCGCATCCCCATGCGCCGGCGCAGCAGGAACAGCGCCAGGCACACGCAGGACATAAAGCCCAGACCGCCGATCTGGATCATCAGCAGAATCACCGCCTGGCCAAAGCCCGTCCAGTGTACCCAGGTGTCCACCAGAATCAGCCCCGTCACGCAGGTAGCCGAGGTGGCAGTGAACAGCGCCGTCATCAGGCCGCAGCTGTGCCCGTCGCGGCTGGCCGCCGGCAGCATCAGCAGCAGCGTGCCGGTGAGAATAATCGCCAGAAAGGCCAGCACCGTCACGCGCATGGTATTAATTGTCTTCCGCCCCTGCAGGAAGCGGATGCGCCGCAGGCGCCATTTTCCCGACATATGCATTCCTCCCTCGCAAAACGTCCAAAGGCGGCACAGCGCCGCTGTGCCGCCAGAGGCTTATTCTTCACCCACCAGCGCGCGGGCCATCGCCAGGCAGTCCTGCGTCCGCTGGATATCCTCGTCCTTGCGGTTCACCGCGCCAAAGTCGCTGATGCACAGATACAGGTCGTCCGCCAGCGTCAGCTGCTGCAGCACCGGGCACTCGGCCAGCGACCGGCGATAGGGGTTGTCCGC
>CACXCV010000168.1 GCA_902766215.1 Oscillospiraceae bacterium | reverse complement strand
GCCGTTTTGGTGACCCGTACGAGAATCGAACTCGTGTTACCGCCGTGAAAGGGCGGTGTCTTAGCCGCTTGACCAACGGGCCGTTGAAAAGAGATCAGAGAAGTAATCCTCTGATCTCTTTGGTAGCGGCAACTGGACTCGAACCAGTGACACTCCGGGTATGAACCGAATGCTCTACCAACTGAGCTATGCCGCCGTGGGCAGGAATTAATATAACAGACGATCCTGCCTTTGTCAAGGAATTTTTTTGTTTTTTCGCGTTTTTTCTGAAGTAACCTGGTTTCGTCCCTCTCAGGCCCGGCAAAGGGGCTGCTCCAGCCCCAGCTGGGCCGTCAGCGTCAGCACTGGGGGCGCGCCCCGCAGCAGCAGGTCGCTCAGCGGCTGCTCGACCTGCTCGGCCGCAATCCGCCGGATCTCCCGCGCGCCGCCCGCACGCCCGGCCCGGCCGGCCAGCGCCGCGGCAGCCCCCGGCTGCACCTCCAGTCGAACGCCCCGCGCCGCTGCACGCTCCGTCACGCAGGCCAACTGCCGGGCGGCAATTTTCTCCAGCGTGCATGCATCCAGCGCGTGAAAGCAGCACACCGCGTCCAGCCGGCCCAGAAACTCCGGAGCAAAATATCCCCGCGCCGCCTCCAGCGCGCGGCTCTGCGCCCCGCGCTCGAAGCCCACCGTCTGCGTCTGTCCCGCGCCAAGGTTGGACGTGAGCACCAGCACCACGTTGCGGAAGTCCACCTTTCGCCCCTCGCCGTCGGTCAGCTCCCCCTCCTCCATCACCTGCAGCAGCAGCGAGGTGACGTCGTGGTGTGCCTTTTCAATCTCATCCAGCAGGACAATGCTGTAGGGCCGGCGGCGGACGGCCTCGGTCAGCTCGCCGCCCTCGCCGTGGCCCACATAGCCCGGCGGCGCGCCCAGCAGGCGCGAAGCCGTGTGCCGCTCCATAAACTCCGACATATCAAAGCGGATCAGGGCTTCGCGGGACTGATACAGCTCGTCGGCCAGCGCCCGGCACAGCTCGGTTTTGCCCACGCCGGTCGGCCCCATCAGCAGCAGCGCTGCCAGGGGGCGGTTTGGCTCCTTCAGCCCGGCCAGGCCGCGGCGGATTACGCCCGCCGCCTGGCCCACGGCCTCGGTCTGGCCCATCACCCGCCGTTCCAGCCGCTCCTGCAGCCCCAGCAGCAGCGTGCAGAAGTCGGCGCTCAGCCGCTCCTGCGGGATGCCGGTGCGCTCGGCCAGCGCGGCGGCGATGTCCGCCTCCGTCACGGCGGCATAGCTGTTGGGCCGGTGCATCCGGGCATAGGCTGCGCCCTCGTCCAGCAGGTCGATGGCCTTGTCCGGGCGGCGGCGGTCGTGCAGATAGCGGTCGGCCAGGGTCAGCGCCGCCTCAATTGCGCCGTCGGTAATCGGCCGGCCATGGTGCCGCTCCAGCATGGGACGCACGCCGCGCAGGATATGCCGGGTCTGCGCCGGGTCTGGCTCGCCGATCATCACCGTGCGGAAGCGGCGCTCCAGCGCGGCGTCCTTCTCGATATATTTGTGATATTCCGCCAGCGTGGTGGCCCCAATCACCTGCAGCTCCCCCCGGCTCAGCGCCGGCTTGAGGATGTTGGAGGCATCAATGGCCCCCTCGGCCGAACCGGCCCCCACAATGGTGTGCAGCTCGTCCAGAAACAGGATCACATTGCCTGCCCGGCGCAGCTCGGTCACCAGCTCGCGCATCCGCTCTTCAAACTCGCCGCGGTATTTGGTTCCCGCCACTAGCACTGACATGTCCACGCTGACCAGCCGTTTTTCCCGCAGACAATCCGGCACCTCTCCGCCGGCAATCCGCTGGGCCAGCGCCTCGGCCAGCGCCGTTTTTCCCACACCCGGCTCGCCGATAAGCGCCGGATTGTTCTTGCTCCGGCGGCAGAGAATCTGAATCATCTGCTCCAGCTCCGCGCCGCGGCCGATCACCGGCGGCAGCGTCCCCGCCGCCGCCCGGGCCGTCAGATCCACGCCGAACTGATCCAGCAGCCGGGTCTGCGGCATGGCGGCTGGGCGCGCCGGATTGGGCCGCGTCCGCTCGGCATAGCTCATCACCACGGTCATCAGCCGGTTGGCGTTGACGCCGCGCTCGCGGAGAATCCGGCTGGCTGTACAGTCCTCCTGCCGCGCCATGGCCAGCAGCAGGTGCGCCGCGGTCACCTCCGGCCGCTGCTGCGCCTGCGCCTCACGCCGGGCCTGCCGCAGCAGACGCCGGGCCTCGGCCGTCAGCCGCCGGCCGCCAATGCCGCAGCGTTTCTCCGCCGCTGCCGCGGCGCGCACCGCCACGGCCACCTGGTCTGTCTCCAGCCCCGCGGCCTGCAGCAGCCGCCGGGCATAGTCGTCCCGGGTCAGGGCCAGCAGCAAATGCTCGCTGCCAACCGCGCGGCACTGCCAGGCCGCCGCCTCCTGCTGCGCCTGATGAATCGCCTGCACCATGGCAGGCGCAAAGGGTCTGCGCCCCATATCCGTCTCCCCTTTCCATGTCTTGGACACAGAAAGGATTGCCTGTTTTATCCATATTTATACAGATATTT
>CACXCV010000167.1 GCA_902766215.1 Oscillospiraceae bacterium | reverse complement strand
GTTTGATAATACCAGTAACTTTCTGTGCCATGATAGCACCTCCAAATGAAATGTGGTAGTCGGGGACGTGCCCCTCCCACGTTGCCGGGGAAACGCGCCGGCGTTAGTCCAGCGCAGACTCGACCTGGTCGAGCTCCAGTTCGACCGGCGTTTCGCGGCCGAACATGGAAACAATCACCGTGACGGCATTCTTGTCCACATCGAGAGCCTCGACTGTGCCGGTAAAGCCGTCCAGCGGGCCGTCGGTAATGCGCACGGTGTCGCCGATCTGATAGGCAATTTCAATGGTGTGCTTTTCCACGCCCATCTGATATACCTCGTCGTCAGTCAGCGGAATGGGTTTGTTGCCCTCACCGACAAAGCCGGTCACGCCGCGCACGCTCTTGACGATGTACCATGCCTCGTCGGACATGACCATCTTTACTAGGACATATCCCGGGAAGACCTTGCGCTCGATGGTTTTGGGGCCGTTGTCGGTGATTTCGGTAACCGTCTCCATGGGGATCGAGACCGCATGGATCATGTCCTGCAGGTGGCGGTTTTCAACGTTCTTTTCAATGGTGGCCTTTACGGTGTTTTCATAACCGGAGTATGTGTGGACCACATACCACTTTGCGGCGTCAGCCATGGCCGGCGCCCCTTATGCGCCGGTGCACAGGGAGATAATGCCCTGTACGACCAAGTTCGCCACGGCGTCGAACACCCAGACAAACACGCCAACGACCAGAACGCTGAGCAGGACGATGACCGTGTTGTTGATCATCTGGCTCTTGGTGGGCCAAACAACCTTTTTCAGCTCGCTGCGCATCTCGCGGAACCAACGGGCAATCCGCTTGCCGGCCCGGACGAAGATGTTGGGCTGCTTGTTCGCTTCTGCTGCCATGTTACTAACTCCTTACTTCGTCTCGGAATGGTTGGTGTGCTTTCTGCAGAATCTGCAATATTTACGCATCTGAAGACGGTCGGGATCGTTCTTCTTGTTCTTGATGGTATTGTAGTTTCTCTGCTTGCACTCGTCACATCTCAGGGTGATCTTGACTCGCATTTGTCGGCACCTCCTTTATGTTGCCTCCCTGTATCACCGGCGGGAGAGAAGATTACGGCCAGGGCCGTGCCCGGCGGTGCGAATCAGGCGCTGGTTCTGCCAAAAGGGCACAACAAAAAGCCCTGATTTCACAGGTATGACTATTGTATCATAAAATCAAGGCTTGTCAATCTTTTTCAACTGAAAAAGTTGCCGGAATTGCAGAAAAGCCCGGCATGTGTCCGCCGTGCCGGGACAGCGCCCGACGCAAGCCGGCCGGCGGGATGGACATTTTCGCCCCGGCATGCTATGATGGACAAAAATACAGATGGAAACGGAGACAGACGATGCGAATCATGGCCATAGACTATGGTGACGCCCGGACGGGCGTGGCCTTCAGCGACCTGACGGGGAGCATTGTGGGACGCACCACCGTGATACACGAGCGGAATACCGAGCGGCTGCTGGCTGCGCTGACGGCGCTGATCGAGCAGGAGCAGCCCGGGCTGCTGGTGATGGGTTTTCCCCGCAACATGGACGGCAGCGAGGGGCCGCGCGCGGCGCTTTACCGCGCCTTTGCCGCCCGGCTGGAGGAGGCGGCGGGCATGCCGGTGACGCTCTGGGACGAGCGGCGCACCACAGTGGACGCCCACCGGATTCTGTCCGCTCAAAACTATCACGGCAAAAAGCGAAAGAACACCGTGGACGCCGTGGCGGCCGCGCTGATTCTCGAGGGCTATCTGCGCTCACTGTAAGCGGCGGCAGATAAAGCGCGCCCCCGGCAGGACTCTGCCGGGGGCGCTGGTATACCCGGTTCAGCCCATCAGCGCCTGGTCGATGGCTTTGGCTGCGGTTTTGCCCGCGCCCATGGCCAGGATGACCGTGGCTGCGCCGGTGACGGCGTCGCCGCCGGCATAGACGCCGCTGCGGCTGGTGGCGCCGGTGTCCTCCTGCACGATGATGCCGCCGCGACGGTTGACCTCCAGCCCGGCCGTGGTGTTTTTAATCAGCGGGTTGGGGCTGGTGCCGATGGCGATGATCACCACGTCGGCCTGCATAACAAACTCGCTGCCGGGAATCTCCACCGGGCGGCGGCGGCCCTTTTCGTCCGGCTCACCCAGCTCCATGCGGATGCACTCGACAGCCTTGACGCAGCCGTTTTTGGGGTCGCGGGGGTCGTCCGGGTTCTGATAGCCCAGGATCCGCACCGGATTGTTCAGCAGGTGGAATTCCACGCCCTCTTCCATGGCGTGCTCAACCTCCTCGCGGCGAGCGGGCAGCTCTTCCATCGAGCGGCGATAGACCACGCTTACCTGGCCGCCCAGGCGCAGGGCAGTACGCGCGGCGTCCATGGCCACGTTGCCGCCGCCCACCACAACCACACGGCCGCCCTTCCAGATGGGGGTGGCGGCATCGGCGCGATAGGCCTTCATCAGGTTGCTGCGGGTGAGAAATTCGTTGGCGGAATAGACGCCCTTGAGACTCTCGCCCGGGATGCCCATAAAGTTGGGCAGGCCTGCGCCGGAGCCGATGAACACGGCCTCGTACCCCTGTTCGAACAGCTCGTCGATGGTCATGGTTTTGCCGATGACCACGTTGGTCTGCACGTCCACGCCCAGCTGGCGCAGGCTGTCCACCTCCTGCTGCACGATGCGCTTGGGCAGGCGAAATTCCGGGATGCCATAGACCAGCACGCCGCCAGCCAGGTGCAGCGCCTCGAACACGGTGACGGCATAGCCCTTTTTGGCCAGGTCGCCGGCGCAGGTCAGGCCGGAGGGGCCGGAGCCGACCACTGCGACCCGGTGACCGTTGGGGGCGGGCCTGACCGGCGCGGCGGCGGAGAACTGGTTGTGCCAGTCGGCCACAAACCGCTCCAACCGGCCGATGCCCACGGGCTCGCCCTTTTTGCCGCGGACGCACCGGGCCTCGCACTGATTTTCCTGCGGACAGACGCGGCCGCACACGGCGGGCAGGCTGGAGGACTGGGTGATGATCTGATAGGCGGCCTCGAAGTCGCCGCTGCGCACCTGCTCGATAAAGGCGGGAATGTGGACGTTGACCGGGCAGCCGGAGACACAGGGCATGTTGGCGCAGTGAAGGCAGCGGGCCGCCTCGTCCAGGGCGGCTGCCTCGTCATAGCCCAGGGCCACCTCGTCAAAGTTGTGGGCGCGCTGCGCCGGGGGCTGTGAGGGCATGGGATTCTTATCAGGACGCAGATTGGCGGGCATGTTACCGCACCTCCTTTTGAAACAGGTTGCAGGTTTCTTCATGGGCATGGCGTTCAAAGTCGCGGTACATCGAGCCGCGGGCCATGGCTTCGTCAAAATCGACCTCGAAGCCGTCGAAGTCGGGGCCGTCCACACAGGCAAAGCGGGTCTTGCCGCCCACGGTCAGTCGGCAGCCGCCGCACATGCCGGTGCCGTCGACCATGATGGGGTTCATGGACACGGTGGTCTTCACGCCGAAGGGCCGGGTGGTGGCCACGACAAACTTCATCATGATCAGCGGGCCGATGGCGATGACCTCGTCATACTGTTCGCCGGCCGTCAGCGCGGCCTGCAGCGGCACGGTGACGGTGCCCCGGCTGCCATAGCTGCCGTCGTCGGTCATGACGGTCAGCCGGTCGGAGACGGCGCGGAATTCGTCCTCGAGGATCAGCAGCTCGCGGCTGCGGAAGCCGATGATGGCGTGCACCTCCGCGCCCATGGCGTGCAGCGCCTCGGCAATGGGCAGCGCAATGGCGCAGCCCACGCCGCCGCCAACGATGCAGACCTTTTTCAGCCCGGCCAGGTGAGTCGGCTCACCCAGCGGGCCGACAAAGTCCTGGATGGACTCGCCCACCTGCTTGTGGTTCAGCTTTTCGGTGGTGGCGCCAACCACCTGAAAGATGATGCGCACCGTTCCGGCGGCGCGGTCATAGCCGGCGACCGTCAGGGGGATGCGCTCGCCGTCTTCGTCCACGCGGAGAATGATAAACTGCCCGGCCTGGGCCTTGCGCGCCACCAGCGGCGCGGCGATGTCCATCATGGTCACGGTGGGATTGAGACATTTTTTTGCAACGATCGGATACATTATGGTAAACCTCCAGAGGAATGGTAAGGATCGGCTTTATTACTTTATCGTATCACACCTGCCGGCGGAAATCAACGGCGGTTGTCTGCACAGATGTGACAAATGTTTTCCTCCGCGGGATTGCCGGCGGGGGAAAACCACAAAAGCTCCGGCAATTCACGCCAAAAGCAGCGCCTGCACCGGTTGGTGCAGGCGCTGCCGGTCTTGCAGAAAAAACTCAGCCGCGGAAGGTGATCTCGCCGGTTTCGGCGTCCATCGATTCGACGATGGCCAGCGAATGGAGGTTGACTCCCGCCGCGCGGAAGCGGTCGCCCGCGCCCTGGAAGCCCTTTTCGATGACAATGCCGATGCCCTCGACGGTGGCCCCGGCCTGCTCGACCAGCGCGGTGAGCCCCTCCAGCGCCTTGCCGTTGGCCAGAAAATCGTCCACGATCAGCACATGATCCTCCGGCGAGAGAAACTGCCGGTCGATGATCACGTCGGAGATGTTTTTGTGGGTAAAGGACTCGATCTGTACGCAGTAGACGTCCTGCCCCAGGTTGAGCGACTTGGCCTTTTTGGCAAAGACCAGCGGCACGCCGAAGGCCAGCGCCGTCAGCGAACCGATGGCGATGCCCGAAGCCTCGATGGTGACCACCTTGGTAATGGGCCGGTCGGCAAACAGACGGCGGAATTCCTCGCCGATCTGCGCCATCAGCAGCGGGTCGATCTGATGGTTGAGAAAGCTGTTGACCTTGAGCACGTTGCCGGGGAGCACCTGACCGTCCCGGCGGATTCGCTGTTTGAGAGCTTCCATCTGTCCGCCCTCCCGATCAAAGCGCGTCGGTCAGCGATTCCATCTCGCTGATCAGCTCGTCGAAGAGCTTGAGCGCGTCGGCAATGGGGGCGGTGGTGGTCATGTCCACGCCGGCGCCCTTCAGCAGGTCGATGGGGCTCTTGGAGCAGCCGCCGGACAGGAAGCCGAGATAGTCCTTCACGGCCGGCGCGCCCTCGCGCAGGATGCGTCGGGACAGGGCGATGGCCGCGGCATAGCCGGTGGCATACTGGAAGACGTAGTAGTTCATGTAGAAATGGGGAATGCGGCTCCACTCCAGGGCAATGGCCTCGTCCGAGACCATGTCCGGGCCGAAGTAGGCCTTGTTCAGGTCGTAATAGAGGCTGTTGAGCCGCTCAGCGGTCATGGTCTCGCCCTGCTGGGTCAGGCGGCCGCATGCGCGCTCGAACTCGGCAAACATGGTCTGGCGATAGAGCGTGCCCTTGAACTGCTCGAGGAAGTGGTTGATCAGCACGGCGCGCTGGCGGCGGTCGGTGGTGATCTTCAGCAGGTGCTCCATCAGCAGCGCCTCGTTGCAGGTGGAAGCGACCTCGGCCACGAAGATGACGTATTCGCTGTCAATCGGTTTCTGCGTGTGGCTGGAGAGATAGCTGTGGATGGCATGGCCCATCTCGTGGGCCAGCGTGAACACGTCGTCCAGTTGCTCGTGATAGTTCAGCAGCACGAAGGGGTGCACCCGGCCGCCGGAGGAATAGGCCCCGGAGCGCTTGCCGGCGTTTTCGTACACGTCGATCCAGCGGTTGTCAAAGCCTTCCTTCAGAATGGCGCGATAGTCCTCGCCCAGGGGAGCCAGCGCGTCATAGACGATCTGTTTGGCCTGTTCATAGGGGAAGGCGCTGTCGGCGTCGGGGACCATGGGGGCATAGACGTCGTACATGTGCAGCTCATCCAGACCCAGCAGCTTTTTGCGCAGGCGGACATAGCGGTGCATGGCGCCCATGTTCTCGTGAACGGCGTCGATCAGGTTGTGATACACGGCCTCGGGCACGTTGTTGTGATAGAGCGAGGCGGCCAGTGCCGAGGGATACCTGCTGCTGTCGGCATAGAACTGCAGCTGCTTCATCTGGCCGGCCAGCAGGGCGGCAGAGGTGTTCTTCTGCTCGTCCAGTGTGCGGTAATAGTTGTCAAAGGCACTCTTGCGCAGCACGCGGTCGCCCTGGCTCATCAGCGGCACCAGCGTGCCGTTGGTCAGCTTGTGGGACTTGCCCTCGCTGTCGGTGGCGTCGGCAAAGCGGCGGTCGGCGTTGGTCAGCATGTTGAAGATGGAATAGGGCGTGCCGGCCATGTCGCCAGCTGCGGCCAGAAGGGCCTCCTCGGCCTGGCTGAGCGTGTGGGCGCGGAAGCGGCGCTGGTCGGTGAGATAGCGGCGATAATCTTCCAGCGCGGGCACGGCGGTGTAAAAGCCCTCGAGCGTGTCGTCATCGATGGCCATCAGCTCGGGCGCCTGAAAGGCGCAGGCCGACTCGAACTTGGTGGCCAGGCGCGAGACCTTGCTGTCATAGTCCTGATATTTGGCCACGCGGGTATCCTCGTCAGAGCGCAGGCTGGCGTATTGATACACCCGCTCCAGCTGATCCATGGCGGCGTCGCGGGCGGTCAGATAGCCATACAGCCCTTCGGCGGAGCCCAGCTTGCCGGCGTAGGCAGCCAGGGCGGGCAGCTGCGCCTCACACTGGGCATAAGCCGCTTCCCATGCTTCGTCAGTGGCAAACAGGTCGGTGGTGGCCCACTGCCACCGGGCATCGATTTCCTGACGCTGCTTGATGGTTTGTTCCATTGTGTACAACCTCCAAAAGTGATGATATATCCGGACTAATCTGGCCAAAGTTGCCGGATTGACTTGGCTGCGTTCGTGTGGTAGAGTATTCAAAATTTGAACTGGTTGAGGAGAGAACTGTGATGCGAACCCTGCGGGCAAACCTTCTGTTACTGCTGACGGCCGTCATCTGGGGCGCCGCCTTTGTGGCGCAGAGCATTGGCGCCGACCTGATGGAGCCGTTCGGCTTTCTGGCGATCCGGTCGTATCTGGGCGCGCTGGTGCTGCTGCCGCTGGTGCTTCTGCGCCGCCGCACCCTGCGCCGCCTGGGCCAGCAGCGCCCGGCCTGGCGGCCGCTGCTGCTGGCGGGCGGCTGCTGCGGCGCGGCGCTGTGCGCAGCCTCGGCCGCGCAGCAGATGGGCATCACCATGGACGCCTCGACCAGCAAGGCAGGCTTCCTCACGGCGCTGTATGTGCCGCTGGTGCCGCTGCTGAGCCTGGTGTTTCTGCGCCGGCGGGTGGGGATGCAGGTGTGGCTTGGCGTGGCGCTGTCCATTGCCGGGCTGCTGCTGCTCACCGGGGCCTCGGGCGGGCTGTCGGCCGGCGAGGGGCTGCTGCTGCTCTGCGCGCTGCTGTATGCAGTGCAGATTTTGATGGTGGGGCACTTTGTCCGGCAGGTGGACGCGGTGGAGCTGAGCCTGATGCAGTTTGCGGTCTGCGCGGTGTTGTCCACCGCGGCGGCGCTGCTGCTGGAGCACAACAGCTGGCAGAATATCTGGGCGGCGCGGTGGAGCCTGCTCTATGCCGGGTGCCTGTCCAGCGGCGTGGGCTACACGCTGCAGGCGGCGGCGCAGCGCGACACCTCGCCCACGGTGGCCTCGCTGCTGATGAGCCTGGAAAGCGTATTTTCCTGCCTGTTCGGCTGGATCATCCTGCACGATACGCTCAGCGGCTGGGAGCTGCTGGGCTGCGGGCTGATGTTCGGCGCGGTGATCCTCTCGCAGCTGCCCTCGCGGTGTGCGGGAGCCGGGCAGAAGGGCTGAGATTCAGCCGCCTGCGGCGTCTCGCAGTGACTCCAGCCAGTCGCGCAGAGCCATGCGTCCCTCGTCGGAGAGGGGAAAGCGGCGGTCGTCGGCAATCACGCTCTTTTCAAAGCAGTATTCGCCATACCAGGTGCGGGCGCGGATCTGTTTTGTTTTCGATCCATCTGCCTGCTCTTCCTCTGTGGGGTCCAGCCGGAAGCGC
>CACXCV010000166.1 GCA_902766215.1 Oscillospiraceae bacterium | reverse complement strand
GTGTATGTACCGCCCTTCTCCATGGGGACGTTGGTCAGGTCCCAGTTGCTGGCCACCGACACAGCCCGGTCGCTGATGGGCACCACGGTGTCCTCGGTAAACAGCCCCTCCTCGATGGCCTGAAAGACCAGATAAGCCGTCAGCAGCTTGGTGGTGCTGGCGGGGGTCAGCAGAGTGTCGCCGTTTTGAGAAAACAGCACGGCGCCGGTGTCATAGTCCAGAACAACCGCGCCCCGGCTGGATATGGCCGGGGGAGCCGCTGCCGCCGACACGGACAGCAGCAGCGCCAGCGCCAGAAGCAATGCAAGACTGCGTTTCATAAACAACCTCCATATGGTGACAAAGCTCGTGGATACAGCGCTTATTCTAGCATAAAGCGGGAAAAAAAGACAGAGGGAAATGGGCCCAGCAGAGGCGGAAAATATGCTCCACTTTGCCCCGGCGCCTGTACAAGGGCGGCCCGGAGCGATAGAATGGGGTCAGATCCCATAGATTGTAAAGGAGGAAGCGACCATGAAGACGATCCCAGCCCTGAAGGAACGGTATCAGCCCTATTTTGACATCGGCGCGGCGGTGACCCCGGCCGTGCTGATCCAGCGGGGCGAGCTGGTGCGCACGCAGTTTTCGTCCCTCACGGCCGAAAACCAGATGAAGCCCGAGCCGATCCACCCCCAGCCGGAGCAGTGGCGCTTTGCCGACGCCGACGCCATTGCCGCCTTCGCCCGGGACAACGGCCTGCACCTGCGCGGGCACACCCTGGTCTGGCACGCGCAGACGCCGCGCTGGTTCTTTGATGGGGCCGACCGCGACACGCTGCTCTCCCGTGTGCGCGGACACATGCAGACCATGTTCAGCCGCTATGCCAAGGACGTCATCGCCTGGGACGTGGTCAACGAGGCCGTAGAGGACAAGACCAGCGCCGTGCTCCGCGACTCGCTCTATCACCAGATCATCGGCGACGACCTGGTGGTGCAGTCCTTTGCCATGGCCCGCCAGCTGCTGCCGGACGGCTATTTTGTCTATAACGACTACAACGAGCTGGTGCCGGAAAAGCGGACCAAGATCCTGACGGTGCTGGACGCGCTGAACAGCGCCGGCCACCTGGCCGACGCCGTGGGCATGCAGTGCCACTGGAACATCCGCGACCTGGATCTGGACGAGCTGCGCCGTTCGCTGGACCTCTACGCCGCCAAGGGCGTCCACATTCAGATTACCGAGCTGGACCTGTCGCTTTATGGCTCCGAGGACAAGACGGTCCATGACGCTGCCACGCCGGAAAACCTGGCCCTGCAGGCCGAGCTGTACGGCAGGATCTTTGCCATCTTCCGCCAGTATCACGAGGTGATCGACTCGGTGACCTTCTGGGGTGTGACCGACGAGGAGTCGTGGCTGAAAAACTTCCCGGTGCCCGGCCGCGGCTATAACAAGCCGCTGCTCTTCGGCGCCGACGGCCAGCCGAAGGAGTGCTTCTGGCACGTGGCCGAGTTCTGAAACCGGACAAAAACACCATGCCCGGCCGGGTGCGGCAGATTGCCGTCCGGCCGGGCGATTTGTGTTATGCGGCCAGGCCGACCGCCTGGGCGTGCTGCCGGCGCATCCGGCGATAGATCACAGCAAAACAGACAATGTGAATCACCGCGGTGATGGTCCACGAAATGGGATAGGAGATATATAGCGCCTCGGGTGTGTGGACGGCGCGGAATATCGTGTAAATCCACACAATGCGCACACCGCACACGCCGGCAATGGACACGCACATGGGCACGATCGAGCAGCCCAGCCCGCGCAGCATGCCCACCATGACGTCCATAATGCCGCAGAGGAAATAGGGCAGGCAGACATAGAGCATCCGCTGCAGGCCAGCCGCAATGACCTCGGGGCTGGTGGTATAGAGCTGCAGCAGCGTCCCGCCGTTGAAATACGCCAGAGCGCCCAAAACCACGCCTACCACCGCCACCGAGCAGACGCAGCAGGCCAGAATCCGGCGGATACGGTTAAACTTGCCCGCGCCGACATTCTGCCCGGCAAAGGTCAGCGCCGTCTGATACAGGGCGTTCATCGCCACATAGACAAAGCCCTCCAGGTTGGCTGCGGCGGCGCTGCCGGCCACCACCACCGAGCCGAAGGAATTCACGCCCGACTGGATGATCACGTTGGAGATGGAGAAGATGGTGCCCTGCAGGCCGGCGGGCAGGCCCACGCGCAGCATCCGGCCCAGGGTGGGCATGTGGATGCGCAGCTGCCGCCACTCGAAGTGGATGCTCCCCTTGGCCCGCATCAGCAGCACCAGTACGGCGATGCAGCTGAGAATCTGAGAGACGATGGTGGCGATGGCCACGCCGGCCACGCCCAGACGGAAGACAATCACCAGCAGCAGGTTCAGCCCCACGTTGACCAGGCCCGTAGTCGCCAGGATGTACAGCGGGCGCTGGGTGTCGCCCACCGAGCGCAGCACCGCTGCGCCGAAGTTATAGGTCAGGTTGGCGATCATGCCGCCGAAGAAGATGCGGATGTACAGCTCGGCCTGGTCGATCACGTCCTCGGGCGAGCCCATGACCTGCAAAATCGGCCGGGCCAGCACAATGCCAACCACCGTCAGAAACGCGCCGCCCAGCAAGCCCACGGCAATGGAGGTGTGAACTACCTGCTCCATGTGCTCGTCGTCGCCCGCGCCGAAGTACTGCGCCACCAGCACGCCGGTGCCGATGCTCAGCCCCATGAACACGTTGGTAATCAGCGCGATCAGCGAGCCGGTGGAGCCCACGGCAGCCAGCGCCGTGTCGCCCACAAAGCGCCCAACCACGACCACATCCGCCGCGTTGTACAGCAGCTGCAGCAGGCTTGAAAGCATCAACGGAATGGAAAAACGGATGATTTTCGGCAGCAGCGCGCCGGTGGTCATGTCCATTTCGTATTTTCTTGCCATGGGAAATCAACGCTCCTTTTCAATATCAGCCCACAGCCGGCAAGAGCCGCGAAAGCAAGCCCAATTGTAGCATGCAAACGAAAAAAAGATAGACGCAAACATGACGAATTCCCGCCCTGTTTGCGTCCTGTTTTGTGAATATTGCACGGCTGTTACAGCCGCAGGCTGGGGGGATAGGCGCTGGACTGGTGCAGCCGGGCCAGCGTGGCCACGGTTTCGGCCCGGTCCTCCTGATAGGTCACGCCGGTCCACACCGCGTCGGTGCGCGCCACCTGCACCTGCAGGCTGCCCTGGGCAATCTGCTGCGAGATGGGCGTGGGCAGCATGAACTCGCGCCGCAGCTCGCCCGCTGGCAGGCTGCGCAGAAACTCGCCCAGCGCCTGTTCCAGCACGGCGAAGAACTCCGGCCGGAAGCCCCACATGTTCATCGACACCGGGGTGTCGGGCGGCAGCACCGTGTCCGGATCGTTGTCGTCGCGCAGCTGCCCGTCGGGGCAGAGACGGATCTTCAGCGCCTCGCGCACGGCGCGCAGGCAGCCGTCCTCCACCGTGCAGATGCCGCGGGACACCGTCCCGTTGGGGCTGACGGTGTTGCGCAGCCGATAGGCTACCATGGCCCCCTCGCCGGGCTGGAGGGCTGTCAGGCGGCGGTGCATCTGCACAAAGGCGTCGGCCCCATAAAAATCGTCGGCGTTGATCACCGAAAAGCAGCGGTTCCCCACGGCGCTGCGGGCGCAATAGGCGGCAAAGCCCGTGCCGAAGGGCTTGGTCCGCTCCGGCGGGACGGCATAGAACGACGGCAGCAGCGCGTTGTCCTGCACGGCGTATTCCACCTCGTAGGGCGTGCCGTCCGGCAGGCGGCCGGGCAGCAGCGCGCCGCCAAAGCGCTCGTCGATGGCCTGCCGCATCCCCGGCGCAACCACCACGACAATTTTATCATAGCCGGCCCTGACCGCGTCATAGGCTGCGTATTCCATCAGAATTTCGCCATGAGGGCCAAGCCCCTCCATCTGTTTGACGCCGCCGAAGCGGGAGCCCAGCCCCGCGGCCATAATCACCAGTGCTGTCTGCATGGAGCAATCCAGCCTTTCCATCCCTGTATTTGGGGGCAGTACGCCGCCCGAACCCAATTTTACCATTATAAAACGGCGGTTGTCAAGGCGGCCGAAGCCGCCCGGCAGCCGCCGCGCGAAGGGAAGCACAAATTCTCCTGCCCTGTGACAAAAAACGACGAATTTTTCCCGTGGGTCATGCTATATTCTTATTGCACGCGCTCCAGGCGAATCACGGCGGCGGTCATATCATCCGACGCCGCCCGATCCTGCGCGGCCTGAACGATCCGGCCTGCCAACTCCCGCGGGGCGTACCCGTCATACGCTCCCAGCAGCCGCTCGGTTTCTGCGCCGCCCGCACCATCGCTGATGAGCACGAGCATTTCTCCTCTCCTCAGGGACAGCCTAACCGTTTCGGCCGACAGCGTCTCGTCAGCGCCCAGGCCGGGCGGCAGTGTGGCTGTCCCTACTCTTTTTATTCCGTCCGCCGTCAGCAGATAGCTGGGGGCGGCGCCCCATTTATACAGGACGGCTTCGCCGCTGTGCAGATCCACCTCGGCCAGGTCCACGGTGGAAAACGCGCCGTCGCCCCGCAGCAGATAGGTTCCGCCCAGCAGGGTCAGGGCGTCGGCAGCCGCCGCACCGGCCTGCAGCAGCGCCGAGAGCGCGTCCACCGCCGCGTGGCTCAGCCGCGCGGCCTCGGCCCCGGTGCCCATGCCGTCGCACACCAGCAGGTATACCCGTCCATCCGGCCCCTTGCAATAGGCCCCCGCGTCGCCGGACACCACCTCGCCGCTGCGGGCTGCCGCCGCCGCGCCCATCACTGCCCGATAGCGGCAGCCGGGAGGCGCCGCCGGGGCGGCCAGCTGCTCCAGCAGCCGGGCGATGACCGTGGTGCGCCGGGTCTGGATGGCGCGCAGCTCCTCCAGCCGCACGCTGCCCTGCCGGCGGCACAGCCGCAGCTCCAGCTGGTGATTCAGCGCCGCGGCAAAGACCTCCGGCCGGCGGCAGATGGCGGCAAAGGCCTCCGGCAGCTCGTCGCGCCGCACGTGGCCCCGGTCCAGCAGCGCGGCCGGCAGCGTGTTCAGCGCGGCGATGGTGCGCTCGCTCTCCGTGCCCCAGCAGAGGGAAAAGCTGCCGCACAGCCGGCAGGCCTGCTCGGCCGTGCGGTCGAACAGGGCCGCGCTGTCGCCGGGGCCGTCCTCCTCGCGCTGCTGGGCGCAGCGGCCCAGTGCCCGCAGGCCGTCGGCCGCCAGTCGCAGCTGCCGCTGCCGCGTGTCGGCCGGCTCCTGCCCCAGGCGCAGCCACTGGGCCGGAACCGTCGCCGCCAGCAGCGTTCCCAGGGTCAGCTCCAGCGCCAGCGGCAGGCTGGGCGCGCCAAAGAGCAGCGTGGTGCTGATGGCCGTGAGCAGCCCCAGCGCCGCCCGAAACACCAGCCGCTCACCCTCCACGGCCCGGCAGGCAAGGCACCCCAGCCCCAGCGCCAGGACATATGGCCCGCCGCCGGCCAGCTCCATGGCCGCGCCGCCGGCCAATGCCGCCGCGCCGGCCGCGGCCCGCCGCCGGTCCAGCGCCGCCGTGGCCGTCCAGAAGGCGGCGATCAGCCCGCCGCAGCGCAGCCCCAGCGGCAGATACACGGCCGCGCCCCCCAGTACCAGCGCCCCATAGGAAAACAGCTGGCTTACGACGCCGCGGCGGCGAAAGGCCGCCGCCGACAGGCCGGCCAGCGCCACCCGCAGCACCGCCAGGGCGATGCCGGCCTGCGACGGGCCCGCTGCCCACACGGCCGCGCCCCCCAGCACCAGCGCGGTGCCGGCGGCGCAGACCGGGCGCAGCCAGCGGCTGTGGGCCACCGGCAGCTCGCGCAGGACAAAGCAGACGCAGAAGCACAGCAGCGCCGCGGCAACCTGCTCCAGCGCGCCCAGCGGACCCCAGAGCGCCAGCGAGCCGAGTATGGTCCCCGCCAGGGCCGACAGGCCCATCAGCCCGCCGCCGCAGGCGGCCGTCAGCCCCACGGCAAGAAACAGCGGCCTGCCGCCCAGCTGCGCCCCGGAGAGCATGACGCCCGCCAGCAGCCAGCCCCCGCAGCGCAGCCCCAGCCGCAGCAGCGGCCCTGCGGCATCCCAGCGGGTTTCGTGGAAAAGCCCGCTGATTATTCCCAATCGTTCCTGCCAGACGCTCATGACGGCATTGCTCCCTTCGGTTCCTGTGTTTGCTTCATGCTACCACAAGTTTCCATCCGCGGTTGTCGGGAAATGTCGCGGGAAATAGAGGGGCAACTTTTTTTCGACGGATTGATGCGCGTTGCAATCCCGGGGGCGCCGTGGTACAATAAAAACCGAGGTGATGTTCTCATGGCAACAGAGATTGAAATGAAGCTGTCCGTCCCCTCGCACGAGGTGATGGACCAGATCCTGCAGGATCCGCAGCTGACGCAATATATGCGCGACGAGCCGGAGACCCGGCACATGCGCAGCACCTATTATGACACTGAGGACGGCGCGCTGTGCGCCCGGCGCTGGACGCTGCGCCTGCGCGACGAGGGCGGCACCCCGGTGGTGGCGATGAAAACGCCCAACGCCAACGCCGGCACCGGCCTGTACACCCGGCACGAGTGGCAGTGCCGCGCCGCGCGGCCCGAGGAGGCCGTGCCCCGCCTGGTGGAGCAGGGGGCGCCGGCCTCGCTGATGCAGCTGACCCAGGGCAAGCGCCTGGAGGCCATCTGCCGGGCGGAGTTCGACCGCCGCTCCACCTGTCTCTACCTGCCCGACGGCGTGCGCATCGAGATTGCCGCCGACGAGGGGGTGCTCTCCGGCGGCGGCAACGAGCAGCCGCTGCGAGAGCTGGAGCTGGAGCTGCTCTTTGGCGAGAGCGAGGCACTGCCGCCCATCTGCCGCCGCCTGATCGAGACCTATGGCCTGACCGAGGAGCCGCAGAGCAAGTTTCAGCGGGCCATTGCCCTGTGCCGCGCGCGGACGGAAAACCCTGCAGAATAACGGCTCCGCCCGCGGGGTGAGGGCTGTCATAAGGGCGCGGAGGGCCGCGCGGCAGCGCGATCCGGCGCGAAACCGCGCCGCGGCAAAGCAGAGATTCTTTCCCAATATGTTGTATTTAGTCGATTGCTTAACACAATATATACGTATTCTTCGACAAAATTCCCGTGACTTCGCCCTTTGGCATGCGGCACAATAGGGACAAGCCGTGCGGACGGGCGCGGCAATCAAGGAGAACGGGGAGAGAACAGCCATGCGAAACAGACACAAATCCTTGCAGTCCAACCGGGTACTCTATCTGCCGGTGGGGCAGATCCGCCCCAACCCGGCGCAGCCGCGGCGGGTGTTCGAGCCGCAGGCACTGACAGAGCTGGCCGATTCCATCCGGGAGTATGGAATCCTCCAGCCGCTGACGGTGCGCAAAACGGCCGGCGGCTATGAACTGGTGGCGGGTGAGCGCCGCCTGCGGGCGGCGCGGATGGCCGGCCTGACCGAGGTGCCCTGTCTGCTGCTGGGGATTGACGACCGCCAGAGCGGCATGATCGCCCTGGTGGAAAACCTGCAGCGCCGCGACCTGGACTATCTTGAGGAGGCCGAGGGTCTGGCGCGGCTGATGCAGAGCTATGGCCTGAGCCAGGAGCAGACGGCCGCCCAGGTGGGGAAAAGCCAGAGCGCCGTGGCCAACAAGCTGCGCCTGCTGCGCCTGGGCGAGCCGGTGCGCCAGGCTCTGCGCAGCCACGGCCTGACCGAGCGGCACGCCCGCGCCCTGCTGCGCCTGCCCACGGACGAGAGCCGCCTGGCGGCGCTGGAGACCATTGTCCGGCGCGGCCTGACCGTGGCCAAAACCGAGCAGTACATCGAGCAGCTGCTGACGCAGCCGCCCCAGCGTGCCCGGCGGGTGCTGCCCATCCGCGATGTGCGACTGTTTCTCAACACGGTCAAGCACTCGCTGGAGGTGATTCAGAGCGCGGGAATCGACGCGGCCTGCGGCCGCGAGGAGACCGACGACGAAATTGTTTTAACCATCCGCCTTCCCAAGCGCGCTGGATAAAAAGGCCGAAAAGCAGACGAAAGCCGCCGCAAACAGCCGTTTGCGGCGGCTTTTTCTTATAATGGAACGAAACGGCGTACCTGCCAAAATATTAAGAATTACAAGATTTTCTTGCAACATTCCCCACAATATGATATGCTGAGAATATCAATGACGCAACTTTGCTGAAAAACAGAGAAACAGAGGGAGTGCTGCCGGCGTGGTCAGACAACTGGAGAAAATTATGCCGCGCTACACCTGGCTGCCGGTGAGCCTAGTTCTGCTGACCAACCTGCTGTCGTTCTATGGCTCGGCGCTGCTGAACCTGCACCGCACCCATTATAATCTGACCACGGCGCTGGATGCACACATTCCGCTGGCGCCGTTTTTTGTCCTGTTTTATGTGCTGGCCTATGTGCAGTGGGTGGTGGGCTTCTGCCTCATCGCGCGGGAGAGCCGCGCCGTGTGCTACCGGCTGATTGCCGGCGAGATTCTGGCCAAGCTGTGCTGCATGGTCATTTTTCTGATCCTTCCCACCGCTATGGAGCGGCCGGAGATCACGGGCGGCGGCGTGTGGAACGCGCTGCTGCGGCTGGTTTACCGGCTGGACCGGCCGGTGACGCTGTTTCCGTCGATCCACTGTCTCGAAAGCTGGTTCTGCTTTCGCGGCGCGTTATATCTGAAAAAGCCGCCCCGGTGGTATCCGTGGCTGTCGCTGGTCATGACGCTGCTGGTGTGCGCCTCCACGGTGCTGGTCAAGCAGCACCTGGCGGTGGACATCCCGTCGGCGCTGCTGGTGGCCGAGCTGGGGCTGTGGCTGTCCCGGCGGCTGGATGCGGGCCGGGCGCTGCGGGCGCTCAACCGCCGCCTGCGGCTGGACGAGTAAGGGGGGATTCCCGCTTGGAACCCAAAAAGCAACGGCGCTCCAGAGTCATCTGGTCGCTGGTTTCAGTTTTGCTGGCCGGCGCGACGGTCTGGACGGTTGTATCCATGAACCAGTCGTTCCGCTTTGCCGACTTTGTTGCGGCGTTGAAAAGCGCCAACCCGGGCTTTCTGCTCTGCGCGGTGGCCAGCGCCTTCGGCTTTTTGTTCTTCGAGGCGGCGGCGCTGACGCTCTGCTGCCGGATGCTGGGCGCGGCGTGCTCACTGCGCAAAAGCGTGGTCTACAGTGCGGCCGACCTCTATTTTTCCGCCATTACGCCCTCGGCCAGCGGCGGACAGCCCGCCAGCGCCTATCTGATGCTGGGCGACGGCATTTCCGTGCCGGTGGCTGCGGCAGCCCTGCTGGCCAACCTGGTGATGTACGCGCTTTCGCTGCTGGGGATCGGCTTGGCGATTCTCATCGCGTGTCCCGGGATGTTTTTGTCCTTCTCACCGGCGGCCAGGGTGCTGATTGTGGCCGGCAGCGCGATTCAGCTGGTTCTGGCGGCGGCGTTCTGGCTGCTGCTGAAGCGGCCGGGGCTGCTGCACCGCATCTGTGCGGGCACGCTGTGCCTGCTGGCGCGGCTGCACCTGGTCCGGCGCCCGGACGAGCGGCTGGCGCGGCTGGACGGGCTGATTGCCGAATACCGGCAGAGCGTGGCGGTGCTGCGCGGCCGGCAGCATCTGCTGCCATGGGTGTTTGTCCTGAACCTGCTGCAGCGGGTGGCGTTCATCTCGGTCACGTTTTTCTCCGCCCTGGCCATGGGCGCGCCGCTGCCCCAGGCGGGGCGGCTGTGGGTGGCCCAGGCCTATGCCACTGTGGGGTCCAACTGCATCCCCATTCCGGGCGCGATGGGCGTGTCCGACTATTTGATGATCAGCGGCTTTCAGACGGTTTTGCCCGAGGTGGAGGCCCTGCAGCTGGAGCTGCTCAGCCGCTCGCTGTCGTTCTACTTCATTGTGATTCTGTGCGGCACGCTGACCCTGATCAGCTATCTGTTACGAAAAAGGAGAGAAAAAACATGATAGGCGTCTATGATTATACCGTGGTGCTGACCTATCTGTCGCTGATCTCTGCCTGCGGCGGGATTATCGTGTCCCTCTGGGGCGACGGGCACCCGTATATCGGCATGTTCTGCCTGCTGCTCAGCGGCCTGTGCGATGCCTTTGACGGGCCGGTGGCCCGCACGAAAAAGAGCCGGACTGCACGGCAGGAGAACTTTGGAATTCAGATCGACTCGCTGACCGACCTGGTGGCCTTCGGCGTGCTGCCGGCCTGCATCGGCGGGGCCATGATCCGCGTCTCGCCGGGGATGCACCTGCTGGAGCAGGCGCGCCCGGGCGTGTTCTGGGCGCTGCGCGCCGGCATGTGCGCGGTGCTGGTGCTGTATGTACTGGCGGCGATGATCCGCCTGGCCTATTTCAACGTGACCGAGCAGGAGCGCAAGCAGACCGAGACCGGCACGCGGAAATATTACACCGGCCTGCCGGTTACGGCGGCGGCGCTGATTGTTCCGCTGGTGCTGCTGCTGCAATATCTGATCCCGGCGGACCTCACGCCGTGCTATTTTCTCACCATCGCCATCACGGGCGCGGCGTTTCTGATGCGGTTTCACATTAAAAAACCGGGCCTGCGCGGGGTGCTGATTCTGGTTGGGCTGGGTGCGCTGGAGTTTGTGCTGATCCTCCTGTGCGAGGTACTGATCCGATGAAGGCGGCTGTAAGCGCAGCGCCGGCGAACGAGAGCGCCGCGCTGCGCTTTTTCTATCACACGGCGCCCGGGCGCCTGCTGCTGCGGCCGCTGATCTGCCGGCCCGTGTCGCAGCTGGTGGGCCTGTTCATGCGCAGCCCGCTCTCGCGGCCGCTGATTGCGCCCTTTGTGCGCAAGAACGGCATTGACCTCTCGGACTATGTCACCGACCGGTATGACAGCTTTCATGCGTTTTTCATCCGGCAGATCCGGCCGGAGCTGCGCCCCGTTGACCCGGACCCGGCGGCGCTGATCGCCCCCTGCGACGGCTATCTCACCGCCTGGCCCATTCAGGGCGACACGGTGCTGCCGGTCAAGCAGAGCCGGTATACCATCCCGTCGCTGCTGGGCAGCGACGAGGCGGCCCGGCCCTATGCCGGCGGCCTGTGTCTGGTGTTTCGCCTGTGCGCCGAGCACTATCACCACTATTGCTATCTGGACGACGGCGCGAAGGGGAACAACCGCTTTCTCCCCGGGCGGCTGCACACGGTGCGGCCCATTGCCCTGGAGCAGCTGCCCGTGTTTATCCAGAACTGCCGGGAGTATACCCGGCTGGACACGGCGCACTTCGGCCCGGTGACCCAGGTGGAGGTGGGGGCGCTGCTGGTGGGCCGCATCCACAATCTCCACGGCGCGGGGCCGATCCGCCGCGGTCAGGAGAAGGGGATGTTCTATTTTGGCGGCAGCACCATCATCCTGCTGCTGGAGCCGGGCCGGGCGCGGCTGGACCCCGCGCTGCTGGCGGCTTCCGCCCGGGGCGAGGAGACGCTGGTCCGGCTGGGCCAGCGGATCGGCACGGCGGCGAATAAAACAAATATGGCATAAATAAAACGAAAATTTAAATACATTTTTCAAAGCATAAAGCGTCTGCATCAATATCTTTTGAATTTCGAAGCCTGCTGTTTCAGATGTGTTTACAAAATAAACAAACGGTGGTATAAGAGTAATGGGCTTTAAAGGCGATATGCCTAAAAGGCCGCATTCATATCACGGGAGTATATCAGAAACATGAAACAGGAGGGTAAACATGAAACGTTATCTTGCGCTTCTTCTGGCTGTGCTGATGGTTGTGGCTCTCTGCGCCTGCGCAAAGACCGGCACCACCGACACCCCGAAGGACCCCGGCAACACCGCGGCTAACACGAACACCGG
>CACXCV010000165.1 GCA_902766215.1 Oscillospiraceae bacterium | reverse complement strand
TATGCCTATGCCGCCGGCGGCAACATCTATTTCGACACCTCCAGGCTGGCGCAGTATCACGTGTTCCACGACTTTGACGAGGACGACCTGCGCGAGGGCGTGCGCGAGGGCGTGGAGGCCGATGGCAACAAGCGCAACCGCAACGACTTTGTCCTCTGGTTTACCAAGAGCAAGTTTGAGGATCAGGCCCTCAAGTGGGACAGCCCCTGGGGCGTGGGCTATCCGGGCTGGCACATCGAGTGCTCGGCCATCTCCATGAAGCACCTGGGCGAATACCTCGACCTGCACTGCGGCGGCATTGACAACGCCTTCCCCCACCACACCAACGAAATCGCCCAGTCCGAGGCCTATCTGGGCCACCCCTGGTGCACCCACTGGTTCCATGTGCTGCACCTGAACACCAGCACCGGCAAGATGAGCAAGTCCAAGGGTGAGTTTCTCACCGTGTCTCTGCTGGAGGAAAAGGGCTATGACCCCCTGGCCTATCGCCTGTTCTGCCTGCAGAGCCACTATCGCCGCCTGCTGGAATTCAGCTGGGACAACATGGACAACGCCCAGCAGGCCTATGACAAGCTGGTCAGCCGCGTGGCCGCGCTGGACCCGGCCGACGGCCCCGTGGACGCCGCCGCGCAGGAGCCGCTGCGCGCCCAGTTCCGCGCCGCGCTGGACAACGACCTGAGCACCTCGCTGGCTGTCACCGCCGTCTATGACGTGCTGAAGGCCAAAACCAACGGCGCCACCAAGCTGGCGCTGCTGGACGAGTTTGACCAGGTGCTGGCGCTGAACCTCACCGCCGCGGCCGCCGCCCTGCGTGACCAGCAGGCGGCGCCGGCTGAAGCTGACGCCGCCGTCGACGCGGCCATTGCCGCCCGCCAGGCCGCACGCAAGGCGAAAAACTTTGCCGAGGCCGACCGGATCCGCGACGAACTGAAGGCCCAGGGCATCGAACTGATCGACACGCCCCAGGGCGTGCAGTGGAGGCGGCTGTGAGCGCCGCGGCCGCGAAAAAGCTGATGATCCTGGATGGCAACAGCCTGGTCAACCGCGCCTTTTACGGCGTGCGGGCGCTGACTACCCGGGAGGGCATCCCCACCAATGCCATCTTCGGCTTTTTAACCACACTGGAAAAGCTCTGCGCCGAGGAAAAGCCCGACGCCCTGTGCGTCGCCTTTGACCTGCACGCGCCCACCTTCCGCCACCTGCAATATGAGGGCTATAAGGCCACGCGCCACGGGATGCCCGACGAGCTGGCCCAGCAGATGCCGCTGCTGAAGGAGATTCTCTCCGCCATGCGCATCCCGCTCTACAGCCTGGAGGGCTGGGAGGCCGACGACATTCTCGGCACCGTCAGCGTCCGCTGCGCCGCCGCAGGCTGGCGCTGCGTGGTCGTCACCGGCGACCGCGACTCGCTGCAGCTGGTCAGCTCCACCACCACGGTAAAGCTGGCCGCCGCCAAAGGCAGCACCGACTATACCCCCGCTGTGTTCGAGCAGGAATACGGCTTTCCGCCCCGGCGGCTGGTGGATCTCAAGGCCCTGATGGGCGACAGCAGCGACAACATCCCCGGCGTGCCCGGCGTGGGGCAGAAAACGGCCATAGAGCTGCTGCACACCTATGCCGGTCTGGACGAGGTCTATGCCCATCTGGACGAGATCAAGCCTGCCTGGAGCAAAAAGCTGGCCGCCGGGGCCGATTCGGCCCGCATGAGCTATGATCTGGCCACCATCCGCACCGACGCGCCGCTGGACTTTGCCCCCGAGGACGCGCTGGTGCAGCCCTGGGACAAGCCGGCGCTGTATCAGCTGCTGCTCAGGCTGGAGCTGATCCGCCTGATCGACCGCTATCACCTGCGCGAACAGGCGCCCGCTCCCGCGGCGGCAGAGCCCGGGGCCGCGCCCGCGCGCATCGCCGCCCTGCCCTCGCCGGAGCAGGTGTGCGCCATCGCCTTCTCTGCCGACGGGCACACCGTGGCCGTGGCCGGCAGCGAAGGGCTGTGGTGCGGCAGCTATGACGACCAGCTGCCCTGGTTTATGGCTCTGCTGCGCCGCGGGCCGGGCGTAGTCTGCCACGACGCCAAGGCGCTGCTGCACCGGCTGGCCGGCGAGGACGCCATGCCCGCCGTCGCCTTTGACACCGCGCTGGCGGCCTATCTGCTGGACCCGTCCTATGGCGACTATTCCCTCAGCCGCGTCAGCGCGGCCTATCTGGGCCGCGAGGTCGATCCCGGCGACCCGGCCGCCGCGTGCGAGGCCGTTTATGCCCTGTGGAAGACGCTGGAGCCGCGCCTGGCCGAGCAGCACATGACCGCCCTGAACCAGAACTGCGACCTGCCCCTGTGCCGCACGCTGGTGGAGATGGAGCGCGAGGGCGTGCTGGTTGACCGCGCCGCGCTGGAGTCCTTCGGCACAATGCTGACCCAGCGGGTGGCCGACTGCGAGGCACTGATCTATCAATACGCCGGCGAAAGCTTCAACCTCAACAGCCCCAAGCAGCTGGGCGAACTGCTGTTTGACAAGCTGGGCCTGCCCGCAGTGAAGAAAACCAAAACCGGCTATTCCACCAATGCCGAGGTGCTGGAGCAGCTGCGGCCCTATCACGAGATTGTCCCGGCGATTCTGGACTATCGGATGCTCTCCAAGCTGAAGAGCACCTATGCCGAGGGCCTGCTGAAGGTCATTGCCCCCGACGGGCGCATCCACACCACGTTTCAGAACCTGGTAACCGCCACCGGCCGCCTCAGCTCCACCGACCCCAACCTGCAGAACATCCCCGTGCGCACCGAGCTGGGCGGCGAGATCCGCAAGATGTTCATCCCCCGGCCCGGCTGGGTGTTTGTCGATGCCGACTACAGCCAGATCGAGCTGCGGGTGCTGGCCCACATCGCCCAGGACGCCGTCATGTGCCGCGCCTTCCGCGAGGGCGAGGACATCCATGCCGTCACGGCCTCGCAGGTGTTCGGCGTGCCGCTGGACGAGGTCACGCCCCTGATGCGCCGCCATGCCAAGGCCGTCAACTTCGGCATCGTCTATGGCATCAGCGAATTCTCGCTGGCCGGCGACATCGGCGTCACCCGCAAGGAGGCCCGGGCCTATATCGACAGCTATCTGGACAAATACGCCGGGGTGCGCAGCTATATGCAGCGCATCGTCGCCCAGGCGCGGGAGGACGGCTATGTCAGCACGCTCTACGGCCGGCGGCGCTATCTGCCCGACCTGAAGAGCAGCAACTTCAACGTCCGCTCCGGAGCCGAGCGCATCGCCCTCAACACGCCCATTCAGGGCACGGCAGCGGACATCATCAAGCTGGCCATGAACCGCGTCCGCAGCGCGCTGCGCAGCGGCGGATATCGGGGCCGGCTGGTGCTGCAGGTTCACGACGAGCTGATTGTTGAGTGTCCGCAGGGCGAGGCGCAGGCCGTTGCCGTCCTGCTCAAGCGCGAGATGGAGTCCGTCGCCGCGCTGGACGCGCCGCTGAAGGCCGACGCCAACATCGGCCGCAGCTGGTACGACGCCAAGTGATCCGCCCGCTGTCCCCCGCCCTGCTGGAGCAGGCCGCCGCGCTGGAAGCGCAGTGCTTTTCCGCCCCACTCAGCCGGGCCGGTCTGGCCGCCCTGCTGGATAACCCCGCCTGCCGCTGGCTGGCGGCGGAGGAGGGCGGCCGGCTGCTGGGCTATGCCGGCGCGCACCGCAGCGGATCCGCGGCGCAGCTGCTGCGCCTGGCCGTGGTGCCGGGGGCGCGGCGGCAGGGCGTCGGCTCCGCCCTGCTGGAGGCTCTGTGCGCCGCCCTGCGCGGGGCCGGGGCCGCCTGCCTGCTG
>CACXCV010000164.1 GCA_902766215.1 Oscillospiraceae bacterium | reverse complement strand
GGCAGTCCACGGTGTAATCGACTTCTTCCATGGTGTTTTCCTCGCTGAAGCTCATGCGCAGCGAACCGTGGGCGATCTCGTGCGGCAGGCCAATGGCCAGCAGCACGTGCGACGGGTCGAGCGAGCCGGAGGTGCAGGCCGAGCCGGACGAGGCGCAGATGCCCTTGGCGTCCAGCAGCAGCAGCAGGCTCTCGCCCTCAATGCCCTCAAAGCAGAAGCTGACGTTGCCGGGCAGCCGGTTCACCGGGTCGCCGTTGAGCGCTGCATGGGGGATCTGCGACAGGCCGGCAATCAGCCGGTCACGCAGGGCGGCAACCTTGGCGGCGTTGCGCGCCATGTTGTCGCAGGCCTCGTCCAGCGCCGCCGCCATGCCCATAATGGCCGGAATGTTTTCCGTGCCGGCCCGCTTGCCGCGCTCCTGCGCGCCGCCCTCGATCAGGCTGATCAGCGGCACGCCCTGGCGGGCGTACAGCACGCCGATGCCCTTGGGGCCGTGGAATTTGTGCGCCGACAGCGACAGCATGTCAATCTTCTGCTCACCCACGTGGATAGGCAGGTGTCCCGCCGCCTGCACCGCATCGGTGTGGAACAGCACGCCCTTTTCGCGGCAGACCGCGCCGATCTCGGCAATGGGCAGCACCGATCCGATTTCGTTGTTGGCGTACATGGCGGTCACCAGGCAGGTGTCGTCGCGGATGGCGTTTTTCACTTCCTCGGCAGTGATGTTGCCATGGGCATGGACGTCCAGCAGCTGAATCTCAAAGCCCTGCTTTTTCAGCTTTTCCAGCGTGTGCAGCACGGCATGGTGCTCAAAAGCAGTGGAAAGGATGTGTTTTTTTCCCTTGCGGGCGCCGATGGCTGCCGCAGAGAGGATGGCCTGATTGTCCGCCTCGCTGCCGCCGGAGGTGAAATAAATTTCTTTGGGTGAGCAGCCCAGGCGGGCGGCAATGCGCTCGCGGGCGCTGGTCAGCGCCTCGTTGGCGCGCTGTCCCACCGAGTGCAGGCTGGAAGGGTTGCCATAAATGCCGTCAAAATAAGGCGTCATGGCCTCAATGGCGGTGGGACTCATCTTGGTAGTGGCTGCGTTATCTGCATAAATGGTCATGTCATTCGCTCCTTATTCCTCGCTGAACAGCGGCGTGGAGAGATATCGGTCCCCGGTATCCGGCAGCAGAACCACAATGGTCTTGCCCGCGTTTTCGGGGCGCTTGGCCAGCTCAACGGCGGCATGCACCGCCGCGCCGGAGGAAATGCCCACCAGCACGCCCTCGCTTCTGCCCACCAGGCGGCCGGCCGCAAAGGCGTCCTCGTTGCTCACCGGGATAATCTCGTCATAGACTGCGGTGTCGAGCACCTCGGGCACAAAGCCCGCACCGATGCCCTGAATTTTATGTGCCCCGGCCTTGCCGGCGGACAGCACCGGCGAGCTGGCAGGCTCGACGGCCACCACGCGAACGGCGGGGTTCTGCTCCTTGAGATAGCGGCCCACGCCGGTAATCGTGCCGCCCGTGCCGACGCCGGCCACGAACACGTCCACCGTGCCGTCGGTGTCGGCCCAGATCTCGGGGCCGGTTGTCTCATAGTGGGCCCGGGGGTTGGCCGGGTTGACAAACTGGCCGGGGATAAAGCTGTTGGGAATCTGGGCTGCCAGCTCATCCGCCCTGGCAATGGCGCCGGCCATGCCGGCCTTGCCGTCGGACAGCACCAGCTCGGCGCCATAGGCCTTCATCAGCTGGCGGCGCTCGACCGACATGGTGTCGGGCATGACAATGATGATGCGGTAGCCCCGCGCGGCAGCTACCGAGGCCAGGCCAATGCCCGTGTTGCCGCTGGTCGGCTCGATGATCACCGAGTCGGGCCGCAGCGCGCCGCTGCGCTCGGCCTCGTCAATCATCCGCAGCGCCACGCGGTCCTTCACCGACCCGGCGGGGTTGAAATACTCCAGCTTGGCCAGAATTCTGGCCTGCAGGCCCTGAGCCTGCTCGATGTGACGCAGCTCCAGCAGCGGTGTTTTCCCGATCAGCTGGTCAGCGGATGTATAGATGTTCGCCATGGCGAAAGCCCCTTTCTCGATTGCCTACTCAATCTATAGGCAATTATATCCGCAATTACCTATCTTGTCAATAGGCAATTTATCTGTTCCCCCTTTCCATCCTTTCCGCCGTATGCGCCAACACCCGCTGTACACAGCCGCGGCTGTGTACAGCGGGTGTCATCTTTTCCAACCGGGGCCTAACGATTGGTCTGCTTGCTGTCCGTCCGGCCCAGCAGGTAGTCCACGCTGACATCGTATAAATCCGCCAGTGCAGAGAGGATTTCCGGCGGAATCAGGCGCTCGCCGCTTTCATAATACGCATAGGCGCGCTGGGATAAATTCAGAACTTTCCCAACATATTCCTGAGAATAATCTCTATCTTCGCGCAAATCGCGGATTCTTTGATATTTTGTCATGTAATCACCGTGAAGAAGTATAATCCGCTGCAATGTGGCTATTGCATTTTAGACCACATTGTTCTAAACTATACATGAGAGGTGATTCTATGTCCAACGCCAACCAGGAAGAGCAACTGCATATCCTCCGCGATGCGCTGATCTCCGTGATTGCCATGCTGTCCTCGGTGCAGGCCGATTGTCAGGAGCGCTGCTCCGCCCTGCGCCAGCGGCAGACCTCCCCTTCCGGCACCCCCGACAACGAGCTGCCGGCTGACTTTCTTTACGCGCAGTACGCCCGCCTGATGCGCGCCAACAGCGACGCAGTGGACACGCTGCTGCACGCCTGGCACCGATGCCAGCCCCAGGAGCCTGCAGGCACTGAATAAAACATATAAAGCAGACCGGGATGCCCGCTGCGGGCATCCCGGTCTGTTGTTCTTTCCAGTCAGCAGTCGGCCCAGATCCAGCGAACCTTCAGCCGTCGCAGCAGGCCGCGCTCCGCGCGCAGCTGTGCCGTCAGCCGCTCGATTTCCGTGCTGAAGCCGGCCAGCTCCTCCGGAAAGAGCGTGTGGCGGCTAAAGCGCGCCTTCTGCGCCAACACGCGCAGCTCGGCCGGCGGCGGCGTGCCGGCATGACGCGCCAGCGTCTGCACGCGCTGCCACAGCACCAGGGCCTGCGCGTTGGCCGTGCCCGCGTGCAGGCGGCGCTGACGCATGGCAATGCGCAGCGGGCGGCTGGCCAGCACAAGCGCCGCCAGCAGCAGTGCCAGCCCGATCCAGCACAACCACCGGCAGTCCGCCGCGCTCCCCGCGGCAGCGCCGTCAGCCAGCTGCTCCGCGCCGCCGGACGGCGTGTTCTGTTCCTCCTGCGGATTCGGCTCAGACGGCTCGTCCGGCGTATCCGATGTATCTGGTTCGCCGGGTTGGTCCGGCTGCCGCTGCGGCTGGCTCAGTTCGTCGGGCTGATCCGGTTCGGGCTGCGGCAGTGCCGCGCCGGGCGTGACCTCCAGCGGCAACCAGCCAAGGCCGTCCATATAGTATTCGACCCAGGCGTGGGCCTGCGCCTCGGTCACCTGCGTCCAGACGCCTGCTTCGCTCTGCGCCAGATAGCCGGTGACATACCGCGCCGGAACCCCCAGGGTCCGCAGCATCAGCGCTGCCGCCGTGGCAAAATGGACGCAGTAGCCCCGGTGCGACTCGGTGAGAAACCAGAGGGCAAAGTCCTCGCCCGCCGGCATCCGCTCGACCTGCAGGTCATACACCGCCGCGCTGCGGACATAGTCCGCCACCGCCTCCGGCAGCTGCACCGCGGGCAGCGCAGTCAGCCCCGCCGCCTCGGCCAGCGCCAGCAGCCCCTCGCGCGTCTGCGCCGGCACCGACAGCGCCGCCGCATAGACCAGCGGCGCATAGTCCGCCTGTCCGGCCTGGTTGGCCGCGCGCAGGTTTGCGGGCGCGTAGAAATAGCGCACCTCATAGCTGCGCAGGCGGTCGCTGTTGGCATAATCGTCATCGCCCATCAGCGTGCCGCCGGGCGCAGCGGCAAGAAAATACGGCGTAAACAGCTGCCCGGCCATGCTCGTTGTGCGGATCTGTGCCGTGTCCGGCTCTCCGTCAGACGCATAGCCGGCCAGCGGGTCAAAGCCTTCGGGCAGCGCGTTCTGCGTCTCCGCCTCCCAGCAGTTGTCCGCATAGCCCGACAGCGAGGCCGCCCGGAGATAGAGCGTCTGCGCCGTCTGCGTCCGCAGCTCCAGCGCCTTGCGGCTGCTGAGCTTCCGCGGGCCAAGGCGCGTCAGGTCCACCTCGCCGCGGCCGGCGCTCCACGTGTGGCTCTGCGCTGGGAAGAGTGCCGTGCTCCAGTCCAGCGAGCCGGCCTGTCCGCCGCGATCCGCCTCCGCCAGCGCCGCAAGCAGCTGCTCGCCCTGCTGGCGCAGGGCGTCCGGCCATTCGTCGCGCACATAGTCCGCCGGCGGCTGGAGCCACAGCAGCAGCCCCAGCACCGCCGCCACCGGCAGTGCCAGAAACAGCGTCAGGCGGAAGCCCGC
>CACXCV010000163.1 GCA_902766215.1 Oscillospiraceae bacterium | reverse complement strand
TGGGCTGATAGCCCACGGCGGAGGGCATGCGCCCCAGCAGGGTGGACACCTCGCTGCCCGCCTGAATAAAGCGGAAAATGTTGTCGATGAACAGCAGCACGTCCTTGTGGCAGGCGTCACGGAAATACTCGGCCATGGTCAGGCCCGTCAGCGCCACGCGCATGCGCACGCCGGGGGCCTCGTTCATCTGGCCGAAGACCAGGGCCGTTTTGTCGATGACGCCGCTGTCCTGCATCTCGGTCCACAGGTCGTTGCCCTCGCGGCTGCGCTCGCCCACGCCGGTGAAGACCGAATAGCCGCCGTGCTCGGTGGCGATGTTGTGGATCAGCTCCTGAATCAGCACGGTTTTGCCCACGCCGGCGCCGCCGAACAGGCCGATCTTGCCGCCCTTGGCATAGGGGGCCAGCAGGTCGATGACCTTGATGCCCGTCTCGAGCACGTCCTCGGCGTTGCGCCGCTCGGCATAGGACGGGGCGGGGCGATAGATGCTGCGGCGCTCGGCGTCCTCGGGCAGGGCGGGTCCGCCGTCCATGCTCTGGCCCAGCACATTGAACAGCCGGCCCAGCACAGGCTGGCCCACCGGGACAGAGATCGGCCCGCCGGTGGCGGTGACCTCCATGCCGCGGTACATGCCCTCGCTGGCGCCGAGCATGATGCAGCGCACCAGCCCGCCGCCGACGTGCTGCGCCACCTCCATGATCCGCTCCTCGCCGCCGACGCGGACGGAAAGGGCCTCGCGGATTTTGGGCAGGACCGTTTTTTCAAAAGCCACATCGACAACCGGGCCGTTAACGCCCGCCACCGTGCCGGTGCGCTGCTCGTTGGTTTGATTTGTCACTGCGTGGATCCCTCCCTCTGCTCCGCCGTCCGCTTGCGCCGAAGCGCCTTGGCGCCGGAGGTGATTTCGACCATCTCCCGGGTAATTGCCGCCTGGCGGAGGCTGTTATACTGCATCTGCAGCTTTTTCAGCACGTCCTCCGCGTTTTTCCCGGCGGTGTTCATGGCCGTCATGCGGGCCTCCTGCTCGCTGCAATAGCTGTCCACCAGGCAGCTGTAGATAAAGCCGGTGAGATAGCTGGGGATGATGCCGTTGAGCAGGGTGTTGGGGTCGGGATAGAACTCACGGTTCTGCGGGTCCTCATGCCGGTCCGGGGAGAAGAAGCGGCTCTGCTCCAGCGGCAGCAGACAGTTGCGCTTGCACTCGCTGGGGCGGCCGTTGTGATAGTCGGTATAAATGATGTCGATCTCGTCCAGCCGCCCGCCGTCATAGTATTCCAGCAGGTCGGTGCAGATCTTGCGCGCCTCCCACACGGTGGGAAAGGCCGCGGAATAGGTAAAGCCCGTTTCATAGGGGATTTTCTTGGACAGGAAATACTGCCGCCCGCACTCGCCCACGATAAACAGAAACGTCTCCGGGTGGCGGCGCATATAGGCCTCGGCCTCTTTGATGGCCGTCTGGTTATAGGCGCCCGCCAGCCCCTTGTCCGAGGTGACCAGCAGGATGCCGCGCCGCCGGTGGATCTGCCCCTCGGGCAGCGGCAGGCGGAAATAGCGGTTGTCCGTCTCGGGGATATAGAGAAACAGCTCGCCGATCTGCTCCTTCAGGGCGCGGAAATAGGGGCGGGTGCTCTCCACCTCGCGCTTGGCCCGGCGCATCTTGACCGAGGAGATCATATACATGGCGTCGGTCACTTTTTTTGTCTGGCGGATGCTCCCGATGCGGATTTTGATTTCGCCGGCGCTTGCCATATGCTCACCGCCTTCTTACTGCGGCCCTGTCAGGCCAGCAAAATAGGCCCGGGCGGCCTCGAGAATCTCCTGCCGCATGGCGTCGGTATAGCTCTTGCCATGCTCCAGCTTGAGACACAGGGAGTTGTGGTTGCGGGTAAAGTAGTCCAGCAGCCCGCGCTGCACCTGCTTGATCTGCTTGACCGGCACGTCGAGGAACATCTGCTCCTGGGCGCACAGCAGGGTGACGACCTGCTCCCACATGGGCATCGAGGCCTGATTGGGCTGCCGCAGCAGCTGCATCAGCCCCGCGCCATAGCGCAGCTGGCGGGTGGTCTGCTCGTCCAGATCGCCGCCGAACTGGGAAAACACCTGCATCTCGCGGTATTGGGCCAGATCCAGACGGATCGAGCCCACCGACTTGCGCATGGCCTGGGTCTGGGCCGCGCCGCCCACACGGGACACCGACAGGCCCACGTTGACCGCCGGGCGCTGGCCGGCAAAGAACAGCTCGCTCTCCAGGAAAATCTGCCCGTCGGTGATGGAGATGATGTTGGTGGGGATATAGGCCGACACATCGCCGGCCTGGGTTTCGACAATGGGCAGGGCCGTCATACTGCCGCCGCCGCGCTCGACCGACAGCTGCGCCGCCCGCTCCAGCAGGCGGGAGTGGAGGTAGAACACGTCGCCGGGATAGGCCTCGCGGCCGGGCGCGCGCTCGAGCAGCAGGCTGAGCGTGCGGTAGGCCACGGCGTGCTTGGACAGGTCGTCATAGATCACCAGCGCGTCGCGGCCGCGGTACATAAAGTATTCCGCCACGGCGCAGCCGGCATAGGGCGCGATGTATTGCAGCGAGGCCGGGTCGCTGGCCGGCGAGGAGACGATGACGGTATAGTCCAGCGCGCCGGCCTTTTTCAGGATGTTGACCACCTTGGCCACGGAGCTGGCCTTCTGGCCGATGGCCACATAGACGCAGATGACGTTTTTGCCCTTCTGGTTAAGGATGGCGTCCACGGCCACCGAGGTCTTGCCGGTCTGGCGGTCGCCGATGATCAGCTCGCGCTGGCCCCGCCCGATGGGAAACATCGAGTCGATGGCCAGGATGCCGGTCTCCAGCGGGCGGCTGACCGACTGGCGCTCCATAATGCCGGGGGCGGGGCGCTCGATGGGGAAGTATTCCTTGGCTCCCACCTCGTCGCCACCGTCGATGACCTTGCCCAAGGGGTTGATCATCCGGCCCAGAATGCGGTTGCTGATGGGGATGCCGGCGGTGCGGCGGGTGCGCACCACGCGCGACCCCTCGGTGATGTCGTTGTCATCGCCGAAGAGGACAATGCCGGTGGTGCCGTCGGTGCGGATGTCCTGCACCATGCCCTTCACGCCGCAGTCGAAGAGGACAATCTCGCCATAGGCCACGTCGTGCAGGCCCTCGATGACGGCAATGCCGTCGCCCACCGTCTGGACAAAGCCCACCTGCTGGTGGCCGGGGTCCAGCTGAAAGCCCTGGATGTCCTCGCGCAGCAGGGAGATGATCCGGCTGCGGTCATATTCCTTTTTCAGCCCCTGGAAGGACTTGCGCAGCTGGCGGATGCGGCCCAGGGTGCTCCAGTCATAGTTGTCGTCGCCCACAAAGATGTTGAAGCCGCCGACCACGGAGGGAACCTTCTTGATGACAAATTCCACGTCCTCGGCCTGGTATTCCGCCAGCATAATCCGGCGGATCTGCGCCAGCTGCTCCTCGCTGGGGGGATTGACGCAGTCGATTTCAACCCGGAGCGCGGTGGGCTGGGCTTCGGTTCCGTCCTCAAAGCGCTGCTCCACCGGGGCGGTGTCCTGTTTCTTCATTCGGCTTTCCTCTCGTCCTTGACCGCCTGGTCGGCCAGGCGGATATAGGCGTCATAGAGCGCGCTGTCGCGCTCGGGCGTGACGGTGTCGCTGAGCAGCTTCTGCGCTGCGGAGAGCACCAGCTCGCCGATTTCCGTCTGGGCAGAGTCAAGGATGTGCTCCTTGCGCTCCTCCGCCTCCTTTTCGGCTGCGGTCAGATAGGCCTCGGCCTTGTCCTTGGCTTGGCTGATATAGCTTTCGGCAATGTCGGCCATGTCCTTTTCCGCCTGGGTCTTGCGGGCGGCGATTTCGGTCTCGGCATCGGTCAGCTTCTGCTGATATTCGGCCTTGAGCCGGTCGTTCTCCGCCGCCTTTTCCGCATTGTCGCGGGCCAGGGCGTCAAAGTGCGCGGTCCGCTGGTCCAGAAAGCGGCAGATGGGCTTATACAGCAGCAGGCTCAGCCCGCCGGCCAGAATGACAAAGTTGAGCATATGCAGAAGGACCTGCAAAAAATCAATATTCAGCGGCATATGCAGTCCCTCTGCTTACAGCACAAAGATGATCAGAATGGCGACAATCAGGGCGTAAATGATGGCGGTTTCGATGAAGACCAGGCCCAGCATCATGGCCGAGTTGATCTTGCCGGCAGCCTCGGGCTGGCGGGCCATGCCCTCGGTGCTCTTGCCGATGGAAACAGCCATGCCGACCGCGCCGGCAGTGGCGACCACGCCCACGACCGCGGCGGCGGCAATGGCCTTGGCGGCGGCACCGTTATCGGCGGACGCGGCGGCTTCGGTGGTTTCGGCGGGCTGGGCGGTCTCGGGGGCCGGCTCGGCAAAGGCAGAGACGGTCACGGCGGCCAGGAGGGTCACCAGCAGGGTCAGGGTCAGCAGCAGAGAGATCAGTTTTGTCTTTTTCATTGTTCAGCAGCCTTCTTTGCTTTGATTTTGGGGGATTTTTCTTTTTTTGCTTTTTTCGGTTTGGGTTCGGTGGCCTCGCCATAGAAAATGGACACCAGCGTAGTCAGCACATAGGCCTGGATCACCGCGTGCAGCAGCGTGAACATCACGCCCACAAACACCGGCAGGACAAAGCTCAGCGTCATGTAATAGTACACCAGCTCGGTGACCAGCAGGCCGCTGAGCAGCGCGCCGAACAGACGGAAGCTCATGGAGATGGGCAGGGAGAAATCCTTCAGCACACCCAGCATGCCCCGCAGGCCGCCGGTGATCAGGCCCGCGCCCAGGATGACCAGGTAGGACAGCAGACCCATGGCGATGGCCGCGTTGATGTCGGCAATCGGCGCGGGCAGGGCGATGGACGTCCCCTCGGTGGTCACCGCCTGCAGGCCCAGCAGCTCAAAGAGCGTGCTCAGGCAGATGTACAGGCCGGCGCTGAAAACATAGGCCCCGACAAAGCCGCTTTTGTTCGGGCTGTTGGTGCGCGCCAGGGTGGAGAAGTATTCCACCGGCTTTTCCAGGATGCTCTGCATCCTGCCCGGAACCAGCTTGAACCGGGGGATGGCAAAGATTCGGATCAGCACCGCAGCCAGCAGCAGCACCGCCGTGACCACATAGGCCGAGATCAGCGCCGGGTTGACCTCCAGGCCGAAGAGGCTGATTTTGTTCACCTCATGCAGCACGCCGTCGCGCATGGTCTGCTTCACCGTTTCGGCATGCTCGGTCGGGTGCTGGGCCAGAATCAGGATGCCAAGCAAAAGCAGCAGCATCAGCCCGATCCACACAATCAGGAAGATGGTCCGCCCTTTTGCTTTTTTTGTATGGTTCATGTTCTGTTTTTCACCTCCGAACAACGCATGGATTCTGCACTGGGATACGTATATTCACGGGCACAGCCCGTTGTGCAGCCTAAAAAGTGGCAGGGGCCTGCGCCCCGCTGCGCCAGCGGCGCAGCTCGCGCCGGTAAAGGGCCAGGCCGGCGACCGCCGTGACCGTCTCGGCAATGGGGAAGGCCAGCCAGGCATAGCCCAGACCCAGCCTGGAAAAGCACCGGGAGCATCAGCGAAAACACCGCAGAAAAAAGCTGCACCCGATGATCAGAAAGGCCGTCAGGCCAATCTGCCGCACCTGCGCCGAGTTGGAAAACAGGCGCAGCAGCGGGTCAAACACCACGTTGGTCAGCGCGCCGGCAGAATAGCGGCCGACGAAAAAGCTGTCTACAATATTATACAGCGCCTGGATCAGCTGCGCAAGCGTGACCGGCGGCGCAATCCGCAGCAGAACCCGGCTGATCCGCTGGGTGCCGAACCGGTTCTGTTCCGAACGTGCTTCGTCCATTCCTGCATTTCTCTTCAGGCGCTGGTTTCTTCCATGGCGCGGTCAAGCGCCTGATTGAACTCGGACAGCATGCCCGCCATGGCCCGCAGCTTTTCCGGTCCAAGCCGGTCGATGGCCGCCTGCTCGATGGCGGCCAGATTGTCCATCAACGGGCCGGCATAGCGCTGCCCGGCCTCGGTGAGGACAAAGGCCTTTTCCCGGCCGGTGCAGTGCGCAGGGCTGATCTGCAGCAGCCCCCGCTGCCGCATGCCGGAAATGACGTTGTGAACCGTCTGCCGGGGCAGCAGAAAGCTGTCGCTGACCTGCTTCTGGGTGCAGAAGCCGGACTCGCGGATGGTATAGAGCACCAGCATCTCGTGATAATTCATGTGGTGCAGCGCCGACCATCTGGCATAGGCGCCGCGAAACTTGATAATAGCCAGGTTGGCCTCAACCAGAGGCTCCCGTGTCTGTGCCGGCATGCGCAGGCGTCCTTTCCTCTGCGGATTTTGCCGCCCTGCGGGCGGCGCGCCGCACCAGAGCCGGTGCGCGATAATCCCATATGGGACTACCTTCGCGGATTATAGTCCCGCGGGCAAAAAAAGTCAATAGATGCCGCACGGCAAAAACAGAATTTTCTGTCATAATGTTCCTGCAACATTCCCGCAACGAGCGTGCAATCCGCACTTTCCTTTTTCTTCCTCAAGGCGGCGCGGCGGTGCATTTTTCTCTTGACTCCGCCCGGCATGTGGGGTATATACTCAAGGCAAGGCACAATAAAAGGAGTCGCTTGCATGGAAAAAAATCTGACCACAGGCAGCGTGCTGAAAAACGTTGTGAGTTTTTCGCTGCCATATCTCCTGTCCTATTTTCTGCAGACGCTGTACGGGATGGCCGACCTGTTCATCATCGGGCAGTTCGGCGGCGTGGCCGACACCACCGCCGTGTCCATCGGCTCGCAGGTGATGCACATGCTGACGGTTATCATCGTGGGGCTGTCAATGGGCACCACGGTCTGCATCGCCCAGGCTGTGGGCAGCGGCAGCCGTGCGCGCACTGCCGCCTGCACCGGCAACACTGTCACGCTGTTCATGGCCCTGTCGCTGGCGCTGACCGGCGTGCTGCTGCTGCTGGTGCGGCCCATCACCGCCCTGATGGCCACGCCCGGGGCCGCCGTGCCCGGCACAGTGGAATATCTCCGCATCTGCTTTGCCGGGGTGCCGTTTATCACGGCCTATAACATTCTCAGCTCCATTTTCCGCGGCCTGGGCGACAGCAAAAGCCCCATGTATTTCGTCGCCGTGGCCTGCGTGGCCAACATCGCCCTGGACTATCTGTTCATGGGCGCGCTGAAGCTGGGCCCTGCCGGCGCGGCGCTGGGCACCTCGCTTTCCCAGGCGATCAGCGTGGCGGCGGCGCTGGCTGTGATTCTGCGGCGCAAAAGCGTGCAGGTGAGCCGGGCGGACTTTCGCCCCCAGCGGGACGTGATGGGACAGCTGCTGTCCATCGGTGTGCCCATCGCATTGCAGGACGGGCTGGTGCAGCTGGCCTTTGTGTCCATCACCATCATTGCCAACGGGCGCGGGCTGACCGACGCGGCGGCGGTGGGCATTGTGGAAAAGATCATGTGCTTTCTGTTTCTGGTGCCCTCGTCGATGCTCTCCACCGTGTCGGCGCTGGGGGCGCAGAACCTTGGCGCCGGCAAGCCCGAGCGCGCCGTGCTGACGCTGCGCTATGCCATCCTGATTGCAGCGGGCTTTGGCGCGGCGGCCTGCGCGGTAATCCAGCTTGTCGCGGTGCCGCTGGTGGGCCTGTTTACCGCCGACGGGGCCGTGGCCGCCGCCGGCGGGCAATATCTGCGCGGATACATCTTTGATTGTCTGTTTGCCGGGATTCACTTCTGCTTCAGCGGGTATTTCTGCGCCTGCGGGCGCTCGGGCCTGTCGTTTATCCACAACATCACCGCGCTGGCGGTGGTGCGCATCCCGGGCGTGTACTGGATGTCGCGGCTCTTTCCTGCCTCGCTGCTGCCCATGGGACTGGCCACGGCGGCGGGGTCGGTGCTGTCGGTTGGCATCTGTCTGGTCATGTTTGTCCTGCTGCGTCGGCGCGAGCGTGCCGGCCGGGCATAGCCGCAAAACAACAGCAAACCAGCGCCGCCGCACCGATGGGTGCGGCGGCGCTGGTTCATGCGGCCATATTCAGGAAAGCAGCAGCTTGTCGTCGGCCTCGTCCGAGCCGCTGGCGCGGCTGAACAGGTCCAGCAGCTGGCTGACGGTCAGTTTTTTCTTCTCCTCGCCGGACACGTCCACCACAATGCGCCCGTTGTAGAGCATGATCAGCCGGTCGCCGTGGGCAATGGCGTCGCGCATGTTGTGGGTGATCATCAGCGTGGTCAGCCGGTCGCGGCTGACAATGCGGTCGGTGACGTCCAGCACCTTTTCGGCGGTCCTGGGGTCCAGGGCGGCGGTGTGTTCGTCCAGCAGCAGCAGGCGCGGCTTTTTCAGCGTGGCCATCAGCAGCGTCAGCGCCTGGCGCTGGCCGCCGGAGAGCAGCCCCACCTTGGACGTGAGGCGGTCCTCCAGCCCCAGATCCAGCTGGGCCAGCAGGCGGCGGTATTCGTCGCGCTCGGCCCGGGTGATTCCGGCGCGGAGGGTGCGCCGCTGCCCCCGGCGCAGAGCCAGGGCCAGGTTTTCCTCAATCTGCATGGTGGCGGCCGTGCCCATCATCGGGTCCTGAAACACCCGGCCGATATACCGGGCGCGGCGGTGTTCCGGCAGGCGGGTCACGTCCACGCCGTCGATGACAATCCGCCCCTCGTCCACGGGAAACACACCGGCCACGGCATTGAGCATGGTGCTTTTTCCTGCGCCGTTGCCGCCGATGACGGTGACGAACTGTCCCTCCTCCAGCGT
>CACXCV010000162.1 GCA_902766215.1 Oscillospiraceae bacterium | reverse complement strand
GGATGCGCTGGAGTTTTATTACAAGCTGGGCTTCCGCCCGGTGACGGAATACCGCTATACGCTGCGCGAGGGGCTGTGCCCGCAGGCCGGCGGCGCGGGCTTTGTCCCGGTCGGGCCGGAGGGAAAGCAGGCCTATCTCGACGCGGTGCGCGGCGCGGCGGTGCAGTCCGCGCTGGAGCAGCGCAACCGCTTCAGCCTGCAGGCGTTCTATACCGCCAATCTGGAGGGCGTGTATTTCTGCGCCGGGCTGGACTGCTATGCCGTCATGGCCCGGCAGGGCGGCGAGCTGACGCTGCAAAGCGTCATCTGCCCCCGGCGGCTGCCGCTGGAGCAGGTGATTGGCCGCATCCGCCAGCCCTATACGCGGCTGCGGCTGGGCTTTGCCCCACTGGACGACGATGCGGCGCTGTTTGACGCGGCGCCCTATGACGGCGGTGACGACTACCGCCTGCTCTGCCGCGGGGAGCTGCTGTCCCAGATCGAGACGGAGCGGCTGATTTTCCCGGCGCTGTCCCACGCCTGAGCGCGGCAAAGGATCGGGTTCATGCGGCATTCCATACAGAAATATTTTCATTATTACGATGTGGCGGAGCTGGAGCAGCTGCGTGCGCTCTATGGCGACGGCGAGCTGGGCGAACGGCCGCAGCTGGCCAGCGTCTATTCGGCCATCCGCCACCGCAGCCTGCCGGAGCGATATCCCGAGGTGATCAGCCAGGGCACCATTTTCTGCGAGGCCTATCACAAGGCCATTGTACAGAGCATGGGCTGCGCCCTGCTGGCCAAAAGCTGGCTGCGTCCCTTGGCTGAGCATATCGGCGGCCGCCCCTGCCTGGAGGTCATGGCCGGCACCGGCGCCCTGGCCTGGGCGCTGGGGGAATACGGCGTGCCGGTGCTGCCCACCGACAACTATTCGCTGCGCAACACCTTTGCCCGCCGCTGGGTGAAGGTCAGGCGGATGGATGCACTGCGGGCGGTGAAAAAATATGGCCGGGATGTGGACTTTGTCATTCTGTCCTGGCCCTTTATCAGCCCCTTGCCGGGGCAGATCCTCACCTGGCTGCGTGAGCACAACCCGCGCTGCCGCATGATCTATCTGGGCGAGTGGCGCGGCGGCTGCAACGTCAGCGACGACTTCTGCGACCTGGCCCGCGAGGATCCCGCCGCAGCGGAGCTGGTAGCCCGCCTGCGGAAGGAGTATCAGAGCTGGTACGACCTGAAGGACACCATCTACATCCTGCAATAACAACAGCCCGCCCCGCATCCTGTGGATGCGGGGCGGGCGCTTTCTGTTTGGTTAACCGGCCGCTCAGACCTTGAAGTTGACGGCGGTGTCGCCCTGCAGGTCGGTGCCGAAGGTGTAGTCCTTGCCGGGCAGGATGGCGTTGAGGAGGATGCCCACCAGCGCGGCCACGGCCAGGCCGGACAGGTTGATGGCCACACTGCCCAGGTGGAACACGATGCCGCTGTCAGCCGTGCCATACTTGATGCCGATGGCCAGAACCAGAATCAGCGCAGCGATCAGAACGTTGCGGCTCTTGGTGAAGTCCACGCGGTTCTCCACCACGTTGCGCACGCCGACGGCGGAGATCATGCCATAGAGCACCAGACTCACGCCGCCCATGGTGGCGGTGGGCATGGCGACGACCACGGCGGCGAACTTCGGGCAGAAGCTCAGCACGGCGGCGAAGACGGCGGCAAGACGGATCACGCGGGGATCATAGACCTTGCTCAGGGCCAGAACGCCGGTGTTCTCGCCATAGGTGGTGTTGGCCGGCGCGCCGAACAGGGCGGCCACGGCCGTGGCCAGGCCGTCGCCCAGCAGGGTGCGGTGCAGGCCGGGATCCTGTACGTAGTTGCGGCCGCAGGTGGAGGAGATGGCGCAGATGTCGCCGATATGCTCAACCATGGTGGCCAGGGAGATGGGCATGATGGTAATCACGGTGCTGAGCAACATGCCGGTGTCGAGATCCTTGCCGAAGATGGACAGCGCAGTGTCGCTCCAATGGAAGGGCAGGCCAATCCAGCTGGCCTCGGACACCTTCTGAACCAGCGTGTCGCGGGAAGCGGGATCGATGATCATCGAAACCACATAGCTGGCGATGACGCCCAGCAGGATGGGGATGATCTTCAGCATGCCCTTGCCCCAGATGTTGAAGATGATCACCACGGCAATGGCTACCAGGGCAACCCACCAGTTGGCACTGCAGCTGTTGATGGCCGTGCCGGAGAGGGTGAGGCCGATGGCGATGATCACAGGGCCGGTGACGATGGGCGGGAAGAAGCGCATGACCTTCTGTGCGCCGAAGAGCTTGAACAGCAGGGCCAGAACCAGGTACATGGCGCCGGCGCAGGCCACGCCAAAGCTGGAGTAGGTCAGGGGAATGTCAGCGCCGCTGGCGGTTACCAGACCATAGGCGCCCAGAAAGGCAAAGCTGGAGCCGAGGAACGCGGGGACCTTGCCCTTGGTGATGAGGTGGAACAGCAGCGTGCCCAGACCGGCGAAGAGCAGCGTGGCGGAAACGCTCAGGCCGGTAATGGCGGGGACCAGAACCGTGGCGCCAAACATGGCGAACATGTGCTGCAGGCCCAGCACAAGCATCCGCGGCACGCCCAGTTCGCGCGCGTCGTAGATGCCGGACTCGGGGATCGGTTTTTTGCTCATAAAAAAACTCCTCTCTTACCGTTGCCCGTCAGAAGCCGGAGCGGAAGAGGGACGCTGTGCCGAAAAAAACGGAAGCACCAATGCTTCCGTCAAATACGAACAGTATCCCTTTTCAGCGCCGCGCTCGTCGCGGGCGCAAACATGGAAGAAACGGCCCCGCCAATCGCTACAATGTTCATTGCAAGGCCCCCCCTTCAAATTTACTTGTCCAAGTGTATCAAATTCTCCGCGGAATGACAAGATGGAAGGGTGCCCGAAAATTTTGCGGGCTGCGGCGGAAAAACTTGTCGAAATCCACAAGACAGGCTGCCGCGGGAAACAGTGCGCCCTGCTGCCGCGGCAGCAGGGCGGCGGTTATGGCTGATTCAGCCGCCGGCGCAGCGCCTCGTTCTCTGCCAGGGGGCAGTTGGGGCGCGCCTGCAGCTGGCGCAGAAGAGACTGAATCTGGCTGCTGACCTGCTGTACCTCGTCGTGGAACAGCCGGGCAGAGATCCGCTCAGCCCCATGGCCAAGGATGATCAGCTGCTCGATCCCGTCGGAGGTGGCCACGCGCACGCGGCGGCGGCCGGAGAGGCGATAGGTGGTCTTTTCAATGTACTGGTCGGCGGTCTCGGCCTCTTTGGTATAGACCACAAACAGGTCGTGATAGCGCGTGACGCTGCCGGTGCCGCCGGGCACGCGATAGGCGTCGAAGACCAGAATCAGCGTGCAGGGGTGAAAGGACTGATAGTTTACCAGCAGATCCATCAGCGCCAGGCGTGCGTCCTCAAAGCTCTCGCTGGCCAGGGCCTTCAGCTCGTCCCAGGCGAAGAGAATGTTATACCCGTCCACCAGCAGATATTCCTCCGCCGGGGACTGAAGCCAGATTTCCTGCGCGGCGCGCTCATAGCGCTGGGGCGGGCGATAGAGCAGGTCGCGCCGCTGGGGCGCGCCATAGGTGCGGGTGAAGATGGCCTCCAGCTCCTTGTCGTCGATGGCGCTGCCGGAGAGCGCCGGGCGCGGCCGGACAGGCTGCGGCGCGGGCGGCTCGTCCTCCGGCGCTGCGGCCAGCAGCGGCAGGTGCATATAGCCGGGGGCCTGATCCCATGGGACGATAAAGCCCGCCCCGTGGGCGCAGAATACCGAGTCGCCGGTGTTGTCCACGTCGTGCGCCGCGTCATAGCCAACGGCGGCAACCACCTCGTCGGTGTTGTGGCAGGGAGCATAGCCCGCGCTGGTGCAGCTCAGGCGGCCCAGCCCGCGGGTATAGGCCGTCACCTCCAGCGCATAGCCGCGCAGCGAGGCCACCGGGGCCGTGCCGGTCAGCAGGGTCAGCTCGTCCTGGGTCTGGGGCGGGTCGGCCTGCGCACCCAGCCGCTGCAGGTCGGTCATGGCCCGGCCCACACAGTCGGCCGGCACCTCCAGCGCGAAGCGATAATACGGCTCCAGCAGGATGCTCTGCGCCGAGAGCAGCCCCTGCCGCACGGCGCGATAGGCCGCCTGGCGAAAGTCGCCGCCCTCGGTGTGCTTCAGGTGCGCACGGCCGGCAATCAGCGTCAGCGTCATGTCAGTGATCGGCGCGCCGGTCAGCACGCCCAGATGCTCTTTTTCCGCCAGATGGGTGAGGATCAGGCGCTGCCAGCTGCGGTCCAGCTCGTCCTCGCTGCATGCGGCGGCAATGTGCAGCCCGCTGCCGCGCTCGCCCGGCTCCAGCAGCAGATGCACCTCGGCATAGTGCCGCAGCGGCTCGAAATGGCCCACGCCCTCCACCGGCGCAGCAATGGTTTCACGGTAGACAATGCTGCCGGCATCGAAGGAGACTGCCAGGCCAAAGCGCTCGGCAATCCGCTCGCGCAGCACCTCCAGCTGCACCTCACCCATCAGCTGCACATGGATTTCCTTCCACTGGGCGTTCCAGCTCACGCGCAGCATGGGGTCTTCTTCCTCCAGCTGGCGCATCTGGCGCAGGACAGTGGTCGGCTCGGCGCCGGATGGCAGCAGCAGGCGATAGGTCAGCACCGGCTCCAGCTGCGGCTGGTCGCCGGCTGGCTCGATGCCCAGCCCCTGGCCCGGCCAGGTGCGGCTCAGGCCCGTCACAGCGCAGATGGTTCCGGCCGGCGCCTCGTCCACCGCCTGATAGCGCTCGCCGGAGTAGATGCGGATCTGGTTGACCTTTTCCTGCCAGCGCGCGTCGCCTTCGCCGCCCTGCAATGTGGCCTTTACGCGCAGGCTTCCGCCGGTCAGCTTCAGGTGGGTCAGGCGGACGCCCTGCTTGTCCCGGGAGATTTTATACACCCGCGCGCCGAAACCGCTGGGCCAGGCCGGGCAGCGGGTCAGCGTCTCCAGCCCCTCCAGCAATGCGGGCACGCCCTGCCCGCTCAGCGCCGCGCCGAAATAGCAGGGAAACACCTGCCGCCGGGCGATCAGCTGCGTCAGCGTGCGGGGCAGCACCGCGCCGGAGTCCAGATATTCGGCCAGCGCCTTGTCGTCGCACAGGGCCAGCGCCTCCTGCAGGGCCTCGTCCGGCTGGGTAAAGTCCACGCAGCGGCTGTCCAGCCGCTGCAGGGCGGCCAGCAGCGTGTCCCGCCCCGGGCCTGGCAGATCCATCTTGTTGACAAACAGAAACACGGGGATCTGGTGCCGCGCCAGCAGCTGCCACAGCGTGCGGGTGTGACCCTGGATGCCGTCGGTGCCGCTGATGACCAGAATGGCATAGTCCATCACCTGCAGGGTGCGCTCCATCTCAGAGGAAAAATCCACGTGCCCCGGCGTGTCCAGCAGCGTTACCTCGTGGCTGGGCAGCGGCAGGATGGCCTGCTTGGAGAAGATGGTAATGCCCCGGGCGCGCTCCTGCACGTCGGTGTCGAGAAACGCGTCGCCGTGGTCCACCCGCCCGCGCTGCCGCAGGCAGCCGCGCTCATAGAGCATGGCCTCGGTCAGCGTGGTTTTGCCTGCGTCCACGTGGGCCAGAATGCCCACGGCCAGCTTGTCCATGCTGCTGCCCTCCTGTCGTGATATAGATTGCCGGCGGCGCCGACCAGACGGCCCCGCCGGCGGGATGCTGGTTATGCCAGCCCGGTTTCCAGGGCGATGGCGTCAAGAATTTTTGCCCGGGCGGCTTCCAGTCCCTCGGGCACTGCGGCCCCAGCGGCCGCAGCGTGGCCGCCGCCGCCCAGATGGGCGCAGATGCGTGAGGCGTCGATCCCCGGGTCGGTGCGCAGGCTGATTTTGGCCTCGCCGGAGGGCAGCACGCGGATATACACGGCCGCGGCCACGCCTTCGATCTGCCGGGGGAAGTTGGCCAGGTCCTCAATGTCGGCATCGGTGGCACCGCAGACACGCATCAGTTCGGGTGTGAGCGAGCAGACGGCAATTCTGCCGCCGGCAAGCACCTCCAGCCGCTCGCCCAGCATGGTTTCCAGCCGCAGGCGCGCCAGCGACTTGATGGAAAAGAACTGCTGGTTAATGGCAAAGGTTTCGGCCCCGGCCTCCTGCATCTGCGCGGCGCGGCGCAGGGTGTTGGGCGTGGTGTTGGAAAAGCGGAAGCAGCCGGTGTCGGTGCTCAGGGCCAGATACAGCGCCGAGGCCATGGCGGCCGAAATGGGCACGCCCAGCTGCTCCAGCAGGTCGATGACCAGCTCGCCGCAGGCGGCGCACTCGGGCTGGACCCAGCTGAGGCCGGCATAGCCGGTGTTGGAGCCGTGGTGGTCAATGCACAGTTGAATTTTCCCGGCCAGGGGCCGGGCGTTGTCCGGCAGGAGCGACTCGCTGGCGATGTCCACGGCCAGCAGCACCGCCCCCTCGGGCGCCTGGGGCACGGTCAGCCCCTGCAGGAATGGGCTGTATTTCTCAATGGCGTCGGGGTTGTGAAGGATGGACGCCTGCTTGCCCAGCGCCCGCAGCCCGCGGCAGAGCGCTGCGGCCGAGCCGAGGGTGTCGCCGTCCGGGCGGCGGTGGGTCAGCAGCAGAAAGCTGTCCTGCGCCCGGATGGCCGAGACAAAATCACTCCGCGTTGTCGTCATGCTTGTCCTCCGGGATGTCCAGCTTGCTCAGCAGGTCAAAGATGTGCGCGCCGTAGGCAATGGAGTCGTCGGGCACAAACTGCAGCTGAGGCGTGTGGCGCAGGTTCAGCCGCGCGCCCAGCTCGTGCCGCAGAAAGCCGGCGGCGGACTTCAGCCCCTTGAGCGTGTCGGCGGCCTTGTCCTCCTCCAGCACGCTGACATAGACCTTTGCAAACTTGAGATCGGGAGTGACCTCCACGTTGGTAATTGAAATCAGGCCGCCCACGCGGGGATCCTTCACCTCGCGCAGCAGGGCCGACAGCTCGCGCTGCACCTCTTCATTGATGCGGCCGATCCGGTTGGATGCCATGATAATCCCTACTTTCCTTGAACAATAGAACTGCTGCGGGACGGGAAGCAGCCCGTCCCGCAGCGAAGCGCTCAGCGCTTGACCTCTTCCATCACAAAGGCTTCGATGATGTCGCCTTCCTTGATGTCGTTGTATTTGTCCAGCGTAATGCCGCACTCATAGCCCTGGGCAACCTCGCGGACGTTATCCTTCAGGCGGCGCAGCGAGGCGATCTCGCCGTCATAGACCACAATATTGTCGCGCAGCAGGCGCACCTTGGCGCCGCGCTCGATCCGGCCGTCCTGCACATAGCTGCCAGCGATGGTGCCGATGGCACTGGCGCGGAACAGCTGGCGTACCTCGGCGTGGCCGATGATGACCTCTTTGAATTCGGGGGCCAGCATGCCCTTCATGGCGGCTTCAATCTCGCCGATGCACTCGTAGATGACGCGATACATGCGCACGTCCACCTTGCTGCGCTGGGCCGAGGCGGCGGCGGCGTTATCCGGGCGGACGTTAAAGCCCACCACGATGGCTCCGGAGGTGGAGGCCAGCAGAATATCCGACTCGTTGATGGCGCCCACGGCGGCGTGGATGACCTTCACGCGCACCTCGTCGTTGCTGAGCTTTTCCAGCGAGGCCTTCACGGCCTCGGCCGAGCCCTGCACGTCGGCCTTGACGATGATGTTCAGCTCTTTCATCTCGCCCTGCTGAATCTGTGCGAACAGATCCTCCAGGCTGACCTTGCCGATGGTCTTGGAGGCGGCCAGCTTCTCCTTTTCCTTGCGCTCTTCCACCAGCTGGCGGGCCATGCGCTCGTCGGCCACGGCGTTAAACTCGTCACCGGCGCCGGGAGCCTCGCTCAGACCGGTGATCTCCACCGGGATGGAGGGGCCGGCCTCGCTGACCTGGCGGCCCTTGTCGTCGGTCATCACGCGCACGCGGCCCACGGCCGTGCCGGCAATGATGATGTCGCCCTGATGGAGCGTGCCGTTCTGCACCAGTAAGGTTGCCACGGGGCCGCGGTTTTTATCCAGCCGCGCTTCGATGACGGTGCCCTTGGCGGGGCGGTTGGGGTTGGCCTTCAGCTCAGCCATTTCGGCTGTAAGGATGACCATTTCCAGCAGGGCGGGAATGCCCTCACCCGTTTTGGCGGAGATGGGGCAGACAATGGTGTCGCCGCCGTATTCCTCGGGGATCAGGTCATATTCCATGATCTGCTGCTTGATGCGGTCGGGGTTGGCGCCGGGCTTATCCATTTTGTTGATGGCCACGATGATGGGGATCCCGGCAGCTTTGGCATGGTTGATGGCCTCGACGGTCTGGGGCATGATGCCGTCATCGGCGGCAACCACCAGAATGGCAATGTCGGTGCACATGGCGCCGCGGGCGCGCATGGAGGTAAAGGCGGCGTGGCCCGGTGTGTCCAGGAAGGTGATGGGATTGCCGTTGATCTCGACGGTATAGGCGCCGATGTGCTGGGTGATGCCGCCGGCTTCGCCGGCGGCCACGTTGGTCTTCCGCACGGCGTCCAGCAGGCTGGTCTTGCCGTGGTCCACGTGACCCATGACCACCACCACGGGGCTGCGGGGCTGCAGCTCGTCGCTGGTGTCGGTGTGGTCGTCAATCAGGCGCTCTTCGATGGTGACGGTCACCTCGCGCTCGACCTTGCAGCCCATTTCCATGGCGATCAGCGCGGCGGTGTCATAGTCGATCACCTGGCTGACCGAGGCCATTACGCCCAGCTTGATCAGCTGCTTGACTACCTCGGCGCCGGTTTTCTTCATGCGGCTGGCCAGCTCGCCCACGGAGATCTCGTCGGGAATGTGAACCGTCAGCGGGGCCTTCTTGGCAATTTCCAGCTGCAGGCGGCGCATCTTCTCCTGCTCCTCGTTGCGGGACTTCGAGCCGACAAAGGTGCCCTTTTTCTTCTTCTGCTGCTGGTTGCGGCCCTGCTTGCCGCCAATGCGCTGCTTGCCGCCGGAGATGTTCTGCACGCGCTCGGAAACCAGCTCGTCCACATGGTCGTCAAAGCGGCTGGCGTTGACGTGGGCGGCGGAGGTGTCAACCACCCGGCGCTCGCGCTGCCGCTGGGCCTGCTTTTCGGGCGCGGGGGCCGCCTTTGCAGC
>CACXCV010000161.1 GCA_902766215.1 Oscillospiraceae bacterium | reverse complement strand
GACAGCATACTCCGGCCGGCACCGGGCCGGATCCAGATCCTCGATCCGCAGCACCATCGTTCCGCCCTGCGCGCGGACCGACAGCCACGCCAGCAGCGCGGCAAAGGCGTTGCCCAGGTGCATCCGCCCGCTGGGCGAGGGAGCAAACCGTCCGACCACCATGTGTTTTCCGCCTTCTTCCTTCGTTTTTAACTTGATTGTAGCATGCAGATGGCGTATAATCAATCCAATCGATATAAAACGAAACTGGTGATTTCATGAAACAACCCACCCACCACAGCTGGCTGCTGCCCCCTGCCGCGCTGCTGCCCGCCGCCGCGCTGTATCTGCTGCGCCGCTGGCAGCTCTCCTCCGCCCTGACCGCACACGGCTATCTGACCCTGTTGGCCCCGGCGGGCTATGCGCTTCTGGGCGCGCTGGCTGCGTCGCTGGCGCTCTGGCTGCTGCTCAGCCTGCGCCTGCGGCCCTGCGCCGCACTCCCTTCGGGGCGGCAGGCCGCCGCCGGAGCGCTGCGGCTGCCGGGTGCCGCGGCCATTGGCCTTGCCTCTGTTTCCTCGCTCTATGCCATGGTCAAGCTGGGCGACGGGCTGGGCATGATTGCCGGGGTGCTGGGCATTGCCGCCGCCTTCTGCCTGCTGGTTGACGGGGCGGTGTGCTTCACCGGGCGGCCCGTGCTGCCGGGCTTTCGCATTGTGCCCTACCTGTTCCTGGCCGTGCGCACCGTCAGCGATTTCCGCGGCTGGAGCATCGACCCGGCCGTGCTGGACTATTGCTTCCAGCACTTTGCCCTGCTGCTGTGCCTGTGCGGCCTGTATGCGTGGGGCAGCTTCTGCTTTGATCGGGGCCGCCGGCGGCTGACCGTTTTTCTCTGCCTGGCCGGCGTCGGGTGCTGCGCCATGGCCGCCGCAGGGCTGCACGCCGCAGACCTTTGGCTTTACATCGGGCTGGGGCTGACGCTGCTGTCCGTGCTGGCGCAGCTGGCAGGCTGCGAACCGCCCGACGGGGCGGCAGCGCCGTGATTGTCTGGCTCAGCGGCGCGTATGGCGTGGGAAAGTCCACGCTGGCCGAGGCCCTGTGCGCCCTGCTCCCCGGCGCGGCCATCTTCGACGCCGAGGAGGTGGGCAACGCCGTGCGCGGCAGCTATCCCGGGCAGCCCTATGGCGACATTTTCGAGGATTATCCTCTGTGGAGCAGCTTTTGCTGTCAGCTGCTGCGCGACCTTCACGGCCGGCACTGCCGGCATCTGCTGGTGCCTATGACGCTGCTGCGCCGCACTTCTTACGACCGGATCATCCGCCCGCTGCTGGATGACGGCATTGACCTGCGCCTGATCGTGCTCGAGACTTCGCCGCAGACCATCCACGACCGGATTCTTGCCCGCGGTGAGCACGAGGACTGCTGGTGCATGCAGCACATCGGCCTGTCCAGCGAGGGGGCGCGGCAGCTCCCCGGCGCCTGGCGGCTGTCCACCGAGGGGCGCCGGCCAGACGAGCTGGCCCGCGCCGTGCTGGCGCAGCTGACCGGCGGCGAAGCGGAATAGTCCTTAGCGCCGCCGCATCCGTTCACCATCGTATTACACCCCCGGCCCAATGGGCCGGGGGTGTATTTTTTTCCTGCGCCACTTACAGCTCCAGCCTGCGGGCCGTCGGCGTGGCGGCCAGACCGCCCTCCCCCGTCTCGCGCAGCGAGCGCGGCAGCGCGTCGCCCACGGCGCGCATGGCGTCGATCACCTCGTCGCAGGGGATAGCCGAGCTGATGCCCGCCAGAGCCATCTCCGCCGCGGACAGAGCGTTCATCGCGCCGATCACGTTGCGCTTGACGCAGGGGATCTCCACCAGGCCGCCCACCGGGTCGCAGACCAGCCCCAGCAGATTCTGCAGCGCCATGGCGCAGGCGTCGGCACACTGCTGGGGCGTGCCGCCCCGCAGCGCGGTCAGCGCCGCTGCCGCCATGCCGCTGGCCGAACCAATCTCGGCCTGGCAGCCGCCCTCGGCCCCGGAGATCGAGGCGCGGGTGGCGATGACCTGGCCAAAGCCCGCCGCCACATACAGTGCCTGCACCAGTTCGGCGTCACTGTGCCGGCCGCGGCACGGCAGCAGCACCGCCGGCAGCACGCCGGAGGCTCCCGCCGTGGGTGCTGCCACAATGCGCTTCATGCAGGCATTGCACTCGCCGGTTTTCAATGCGCAGGCAATCACCGCCCGGCCAAAGTCGCCCAGGAACTGCGGCGGCGCCGCCGCCATACGCCCG
>CACXCV010000160.1 GCA_902766215.1 Oscillospiraceae bacterium | reverse complement strand
CGCGCAGTCGATCGCCCGGGCGCTGAACCGCAAGTTCACGCGCCTCAGCCTGGGCGGCGTGCACGATGAAGCCGAGATACGCGGCCATCGCAAGACCTATGTCGGGGCGATGCCGGGCCGCATCATATCCTCCATTCGCCAGTGCAAGACGATGAACCCGGTGTTCCTGCTGGACGAGATCGACAAGATGTCCCGGGACATGCGGGGAGATCCGGCTTCCGCCATGCTGGAAGTGCTGGACCCGGCCCAGAACGCGAGCTTTACGGACCACTACATCGAGGCGCCCTTCGACCTGTCGGACGTGCTGTTCATCACGACGGCGAACACCACCGATACCATCGATTCCGCGCTGCTGGACCGCATGGAGGTCATCGAGGTTCCCAGCTACACGGCGGAGGAGAAGCTCCAGATCGCAAAGCGCCACCTGCTGCCGAAGCAGCGCGAGGCGCACAACCTGAAAAAGGGACAGCTTCGGGTGAGCGACAAGGCGCTTTCCGCGCTGATCGACGGCTATACCCGTGAGGCAGGCGTGCGCACGCTGGAGCGACAGATCGCGGCACTCTGCCGTGCGGCGACGCTTCAATTGGTGGAGCACCCCGAGGAAAGCGCGGTTTCCATCAAGCCGCAGGATCTGAAAAAGTACCTGGGCGCGCCGCGCTACCTGCGCCAGCCCGCTTCCGACGCCGCTGAGGTGGGCATGGTCAACGGCCTGGCCTGGACCAGCGTGGGCGGGGAAGTGATGCCCGTCGAGGCGATGACCTTCCCGGGCAAGGGTAAGCTCAAGCTCACGGGCAAGCTCGGCGAGGTCATGCGGGAGTCCGCGGAGCTGGCGGTGAGCATCGTCCGCTCCCGGCTTGCGAACTATGGCATGCCGGAGGATTACTTCGAGAACCACGATGTCCACGTTCACGTGCCGGAAGGCGCGGTTCCAAAGGACGGCCCCTCCGCCGGCGTCGCGCTCACCTGCGCGCTGGCATCCGCCGTCACGGGGCTCAAGGCCAGCGGAAGCTGCGCCATGACCGGCGAGATCACGCTGCACGGCAGGGTGCTTCCCATCGGCGGCGTCAAGGAAAAGCTACTGGCCGCCCACAGGCTGGGGATCGACCGGATCCTGCTGCCCCGAGAGAACGAGAAGGACCTGGAAAAAATCGAACAGGGCATCCGCGAGCGGTTTGAGATCCACCTGATGGACCGGGTGGATGACGCGCTTGAAATGGTGCTCCTGAAGCCGGACAGCAAATCGCGCGACGAGAGGAAAGCGGTATGATTGTCAAGAAGGCCCGGTTTGTGCGCTCGATGAGCGCGTTTGAACCGTTTCCAGAGCAGGGAATGCCCGAAATCGCCATGGTTGGAAAGTCAAACGTAGGCAAATCCTCGCTGATCAACGCGCTAACGCGAAACTCAAAGCTCGCGCACACGTCTTCGGAGCCGGGAAAGACGAGGTTGATCAACCTGTACATGGTCAACGAGGAATTCCTGCTGGCGGACCTGCCCGGCTATGGCTTTGCCAAGGCGTCCAAGCAGGAAAAGCAGAAGTGGGCGGGCATGATCGAGGGCTATCTGTGCAGCTCTCAAAATCTCAGACACGTCTTCCAGCTGGTGGACATACGCCATGCGCCCACCGCGGACGACCAGACGATGGTCGAGTATCTGAGACACTACGGCATTCCCTTTACGGTGGTCGCCACCAAGGCGGACAAGCTCTCAAAGGCGCAGCGGGGGAGAAACATTCCCCTGATCTGTCGGACGCTCTCGGTGCAGCCCTGGGAGGTGCTGGTGCACTCCTCGAAGGACGGCACCGGCTCGGAGGCCCTGATGGGCAGCATCGAAGCGCTGCTCAACCAGGCTCCCGTTAAGCCGGATGGGGATGCGGCGGAAGCTGCTGAAACCATAGAATAAGCTAAAGATCGCCACGAGATGGATGGAGGATATTGATTTGGGCATCAAGGTTGCGAAATTCGGCGGCTCGTCGCTGGCCGATGCGGTACATTTCAAAAAGGTCCGGGACATCGTGCTGTCGGACAAGGACATCTGCTATGTCGTGCCCAGCGCGCCGGGCAAGCGCTTCAAGGGCGACGACAAGGTGACGGACCTGCTCTATCAGTGCCATCGGCTCGTGGAGCGCGGCCAGAGTTACGAGGAGCTTTTTCAGAAGATCATCGACCGCTACATGGATATCTACAATGCCCTGGGTCTGGATTTTGACTTTTACGGGCTGCTGCTGGAGACATGCGATGAGATTCGCCGCCAGAAGAATCCAGACT
>CACXCV010000159.1 GCA_902766215.1 Oscillospiraceae bacterium | reverse complement strand
GTGCGGCAGCTGCTGGAGCAGATTGTCGCCAGGCTGGGACTGCCGCCGTTTATGCTGGGGCTGAGCTGGAGCAGCACCGAGCGCATGAGCCAGCAGCAGGCCGACATGCTGACCTCGGAGCTGTGGAGCCTGCGCAGGACGGTGGAGCCCGTGCTGAAACGGATTTGCCGGCTGTTTTTGGCCCTGGAGGGCATGGACGGCGAGACGGAGATCGTCTGGGATGAAATCAGCCTGCAGGACACCGTGGAAGAGGCGCGCGCGGCCCTGTACCGGGCGCAGGCGGAAAAGCTGGGCGAATGAGAAAGGAGTGCGTATGCAGCACATTGTGAAGGCTGCCGGCGTTGCCGGCGGCGGAACCCCGACGCCGGAGCAGCTGGAGCTGATTCACCGGCAGACCAAGACGCCGCTGGCGGCGGAGGAGCTGTATGTCTTCTCGCTGCGGCTGTGCGACGACCAGCCGGACCGGGACGGTGAGCGCTTTGACGCGCAGGCGCTGCCGGCCCTGGCGAAGATGCTGGTGGGAAAGACCGGCCTGAGCGATCACCGCTGGGACGCGGAACGGCAGGTGGCCCGCATTTTTGACACCACAGTGGAGCACGAGGAGGGAACCAGCTTTATCCGCGCGTGGGTGTATCTGCTGCGGGCATACAACCAGCAGCTGATTGACGAGATTGAGGGCGGCATCCGCAGGGAGGTGAGCATTGGATGCGCCATGAAAAAGCGCCGGTGCAGCATCTGCGGCGCGGAGATGGGCAGCTGCGCCCATGAAAAGGGGCAGGTGTATGGCGGGCAGCTGTGTACGGCGGTGCTTTCGGAGCCGGCGGACGCCTATGAGTTTTCGTTTGTGGCGGTGCCGGCGCAGCCCAAGGCGGGCGTGATGAAGCGCTTTGGCGCGCAGGCGGGCCTGGAGCAGGCGGCCCGGGAGGCGGGCTGCTGGGACGAATACCGGGCGATGAAATCGGCGGCGGCCATGGGTCAGGCGCAGGCACTGCGCCGGCGCGGCGAGCTGGTGCGGCTGGGCATGGCGCTGGAGCTGGGTCTTGACCGGACGCTGCTTGAGCGCATGGCCGCGGCGCTGGAACCGGAGGATGTGGAGGCGGTGTGCCGGGGCTGGAGCCGGTGCATGCGCGCGCTGTATCCGGGGCAGACCCAGCTGGACGCTGTGCCGGAGCACGGCGGCGACGACGAATTTCGTATTTGAGAAAGGAGCAAAACACGATGAACGTAAGATTTGACAACCTGGCAAAGCAGACGATGACCTTTGCCAAGAGCGGCAGCCTGAGCGCAGGGCAGGTGTGCAAGATGAAGAGCAACGACACGGTGTGCGCCTGCTCGGACGACGACGTGTTTATGGGCGTGGTGGAGAGCGTGAACGGCGATGTGTGCGCCGTAACCGTGCATGGCGTGGTATGCCTGAGCTATTCCGGCACAACGGCGCCCAGCCTGGGATGGACCACCCTGCTGGCTGACGGCACCGGCGGCGTGAAGGCGGACGATATCGGCTGGTCCTGCCTGGTGGTGAACGTGGACAGCACAAACCACATGCTGACGATGCTTGTATAAGAAAGGGAGGAAATGAACATGGCATACGATTCGATTCGACTGGAAAAGGGCATGTATCAGACCAGCGGCAGGAGCTTTACCCAGGTGCTGGAGAGCATTGACCCCAGCGAGCAGTATCAGGGCACGGCGCTGGAGGGGTTGGACGCCTTTCAGAGGCAGCTGAAGCGCTTTGACATTCATGTGAAGGGCGGCGCATCGGACCCGGTGGAGAAGTTTTTCCGCAGCATGGATTCGGCGGTTCTGTTCCCGGAGTTTATTGCCCGCACGGTCCGCGCCGGCGCGGAGGATCACGACCCGCTGCCCTCGCTGCTGGCCACGACCACGGTGATTGACGCGATGGACTATCGCAGCCTGTACGCCAAGTCGGACAAGGAGAGCCTGGCCCCGGCCAGAGTGGCCGAAGAAGCCGAAATCCCCTCGGTGCAGGTGAAGATCAAGGAGCAGCTGATTACGATGAAAAAGCGCGGGCGCATGCTGGTGGCCTCGTATGAAGCGGTGCGCTTTCAGAAGCTGGATCTGTTCTCGGTGATGCTGCGCCGGATCGGTCAGTTTGTCCAGCGGGAACTGGTGGGCGACGCGGTGGACACGCTGATCAACGGCGACGGCAACACCGGCACGGCCGCCCCGGTGAATGCAGTGGGCACCACGCCCATCAGCGGCACCAGCGGAACGCTTGCCTATGACCAGCTGGTGGAATTCTGGGGCCTGTTCGACCCCTTTGAGATGAACACGCTGCTGGCTGCCAGCGGGGCAATGGTGAAGCTGCTGAAGGTGGATGAGCTGCAGAATCCGCTGACCGGGCTGAACTTCCAGGGCTCGGGTCAGCTGGGCAGCCCGCTGGGCGCCGCGCTGGTGCGCAGCGATGCCGTTCCGGCCGGCAAGCTGCTGGGTCTGGACCGCCGCTATGCGCTGGAAATGGTGAAGGCCGGGGAGATTCAGGTGGACTATGACCGCCTGATTGACCGGCAGCTGGAGCGCGCGGCCGTGACCACCATGGCCGGCTTCAGCAAGATCTGCGGCGATGCGGCCCGCGTGCTGACGATCTGATGACGGCGGCGGAGATGGTCGCCCTGGCAAAGGGACTGGCCGGATCGCTGCCAAAGGCGCAGGAGGAACTGCTGCCGGCGCTGTGTGAAGCGGCGGAAGCCGGGCTGCGGCAGCAGCTCCGCCCTGGCGCGGCAGGCTTTGAGCAGGCGCTGGGCATTGCGGCGGTGATGATGGCGCTGGGGCAGCTCAGGGCCCTGGACGGCGAACCGGAACGCTTTACCGCGGGGGACTTTTCAGTGACGATGGGCCGGCAGAACAGCCTGTGCGCCCAGGCGCAGGCGCTGCTGCGGCCCTGGATGGCGGAGGGCTTTGCCTTCCGCCGGGTGTGAGAAGATGGGCGGCGTGGTTGCCGGGCTGATTGCCCGGTATGGAAGCCCGGTGACGCTGCGCGGCGAAACGGCGTCGCTGGAGATCCGGGCGCTGCTGCAGCCCATGCGCAGAAGCCGGTACGGCGACGTGTGGAACAGCTGGACCGAGCGCGGCGGGCAGCAGGCGGGGCAATATCTGCTGCTGAGCAGCCAGTGCCCCGCCGGGTATGACCTGGCGGAGCGGAACAGCGAGCGCTATTGGATACGGCGCTGGGAGCCGTATGAAATTGACGGCACGGTGCTCTATTACTGGGCGGTGCTGACCAGGGAGGAATGAGCATGGAGGCGCTGTATCGCGCGGCGCTGGCAGCGCTGGAGGGCCTGCCCGCCGTGCGGGCGATGCCGGACAAGCCGGCGGGCCGGCTGAGGTCGCCGGAGATCACGGTACTGCTGGAAAGCTGTGCGCTGGAGGGCCTGCCGCGCTATCTGGGACTGCTGGAGGTGGACGGCGAGCAGAAGGAGCTGTTTGCCCACCGGGCGAAGGCAAAACCGGTTGCCCGGTGCCACGCCGGGACGGCCAAGGCGGCCGAGGAGCTGGCGGCCCGGACGGCGCAGGCCTGGCTGCAGGGCATGGAGGGCGTGACGGTGCGCGGCGTGCAGACCGGCGCGGTGTGTTATGACCCCAGGCTGGACTGCTTTGCCTGCCCGGTGGAGGCGACGGCCGAGGCGTGGGTATATGCCGTGCCCAGCGGCGAGGAGATGTATTTTGACGACTTTGTGCTGCGCGGGACGCTCCTGTCCCGGCAGCAGGGACAGGAGGAGACACAATGAGCATTGCATACCATGAGCGGCCGGGGGTTTATTCGGACTATGACGCATCCTCGGCCTCGACCACCACAGGAGGCCGGTCGGTGATTGCGGCGGCGGGCGTGTGCGCGGATGCGGCGCCAGAGGTGAAGCTGCTGACCTCGCGCGCGGCGGCCAGCGCGGCCTTTGGCACCAGCAGCGGCCTGGGCAAGCTGCTGCAGCTGCTGTATGACAACGGCGCGGGTGTGGTGCTGGCCTGTCCGGTTGCCACGGCGACGACGGCGGCGTATACCGCGGCGTTTTCTGCGCTGCTGGGAGAGCGCCAGGCGGCGTTTCTGGTTTGTGACAGCACGGAGACGGCGGTTCACACGGCGATGAAGACGGCGGTGACGGCGGCCAGCGCCGAGCGCAACGAGTGCATTGGCCTGGTGGGCATGGCAAGCCCCACGGCGGAAAAGCTGCTGGCTGCGGCTGCGGCGCTGAACTGTGAGCGTATGGTGCTGTGCGGCCCGGACGCGGCGCCGCCCGCAGGCGGGGACGCCATGGGCGGATGGGCGCTGGCTGCGGCGGTGGCCGGGCTGCTGGCGGCCCAGCGCGACCCGGCTCTGCCGCTGAACGGCGCGGAGGTGACCGGTCTGGGAACTGTGACGGCAAGCTATGACGACACGGCGCTGGATGCGCTGGTGCGCGGCGGCGTGACGGTACTGGAGACGGTGGCGGGACGCACGGAGGTGGTACGCGGTATTACGACGCGCAGCAAAACCGGCAGCGCGGCGGATGCTACCTGGCGCGAGCTGACGACGATCCTGATTGTGGACGAGGTGATCCCGGGCCTGCGCAACGCGCTGCGCAGCCGCTTTGCCCGGTGCAAGAACAACCGCACCACCCGCGCGGCGATCCGGGCCAGGGTGGTGATGGAGCTGGAGTCGCGCATGCGCCGCGAGATCATTGACAGCTATGACAATCTGACGGTGAAGGCGGCGGAGGACGACCCCACGGTGTGCCTGGTGGAGTTTGGCTTTACCGTGACCCACGGGCTGAGCCGCATTTATCTGACGGCGCACATCACGGTGTAAAGGAGGAAACGATATGGCACGAATGATTCCCACCAGCGCGGACATCTATCTGGAGATTAACGGCGTGCGTGTGGCGGTGGTGCAGAGCTACAGCGTGACGACCACGCGCAGCAGCAAGGTTATTGAGGCCTTTGGCCAGGAGGAACCGGTGGCGACGATTGCCGGCGCGAACCAGTATGTGATTGAGCTGTCGCGGCTGTATGCCACGGACGAGGCCATTGCCGACGGGCTACGGTTTCACGATCTGGCGAATTTTTCGCTGGTGATCTGCAAGCCAGACCGGCAGGTGATCTTCTCGGGCTGCCAGTGGGCGCGCATTGACGAATCGGCGGAGCTGGGCGACATGGTGATGGAAAAAGTGCGCATTACGGCGGCCCAGCGCGTGGAGTCGATGCTGTGACCGGGCTGCGGCTGCTGACCGCCTGGGAGCTGCTGGCGGCCCGGGCGGAGGCGGAACGCGCCTGTGACAGCGCGGAAAGCCTGGGCCTGTGGCAGAACGCCTGCCTGCTGGCCCGGGCGGTGACGCGATGGGGCAGGCGGCGCTTTGCCAGCGGCGCGGCGGTGATGCAGCGCTGGACGCCGGAGCAGATTGAGGCGCAGACGCTGCGCTATCAGGCGCTGGCCCGGCGGCACGACCCCCACTGCGGGCAGCCGCCGGAGCAGACCGAGGCGATGATGCAGCGGCTGCGGCAGATGCCGGAATCGCGCATCCAGTGGCGCGTGCTGCGCGCCTTTGGCGTGCTGCCCTCGGAGCCGCGGGCGCGGCGGATGACGCGGGGCGACTATCTTTACTGCGTGCTGCATTTGCTGCTGGACGAGGATGAGCGGCTGGCGCGGCTGTGTCCCGACTGCCGCAGACAGGCCGAGGAGGACCACTGCCCGGTGTGCGGCAAGCAGTGGGAAGCGGGCAGCAGCTTTGACCCCGCGCGGTTTGACGTGCTGAAGGGCGGCGGACCGGGATGAGCTGGCTGGAGGAGATGCTGGCCCGGCAGCGCCGGATTGCCGGCGGGGACGGACAGACGGAGCGGCTGCGGCAGCGGCTGCGGGAGGCCGCCGCCGCGCAGGCGGGCGGGGCGCAGGAAGCGAACGGCGCCCTGCCGGAGCGGAAGAAAACGGGGCGCAGCCTGCTGGCGCGGCTGGCGGTCCGGGCAGGTCTGGGCGGCAGCGTATTACCCCGGGCCGCGGAGAAAGCGCGGGCGAAATCTGCGGCGGAAGCACGACGCCAGCCGGAGCAAGCGGAAGAATCGATGGCGGAAGAGTCCACGACGGCAGAGGCTGGGGAGGCCGCGGCGGACACAATTTTGCAGAGCCTGCCGCGGCAGACCGCGGCCGATGCGCTGCCGCAGGCACAGACGCAGGCAGTGCTGGCGCAGGTGGAGCGGCGTTTGCGCCGGGCGGCCGCTGTCCCGGCGCAGCTGCCCCGGGCGCAGACGCTGGCTGCGGACGGGCCGCAGAGCATGAGCCGATGCGGCGCGGCGGAGGCCGCGGCGCTGTCACGGCTGTATGAACGCGACGCACGGCGGTATGACGGCGGATTTGAGTTTCCGCTGTGACAGAGCCGGCGGGACCGGATGGCCCCGCCGGAAACAAAAGGAGGGACAAGGGCATGGAGCCGATGCAGTATAAGACCTTTACCTGGCCGCACAATCCGCGGGTGTACACCATTGACTTTGAGCGGCAGACAGCGGTGCAGAAGATCCCCATGGGCGAGTATACGCTGCAGGATCTGGGGCGCGGCTGTCGGGTGATGCGCGGCGAGGGAGAGTTTTATGGGCCGGACGCCTATGACACGTTTAAAGAGCTGGCGACGGTGTTCTGTCAGGGTGGGCCGGGGGTGCTGATTCACCCGGTGTGGCAGACGGCCAGCGCGCTGTTTACCAAGCTGCAGCTGCGGCAGGAGCCGCGCAGGGACTATGTGGCATATTCGTTTGCCTTCCGCGAGGAGCTGAGCCAGCCGGAGGGGCTGGTGCAGATCCGGCTGGAAAAGGAAACGCTGCCGGACGCGGTGTATCACACGGTGCGGGCGGGCGAGACGTTCTGGCACATTGCCGCGCGGTATGACCTGAGCTATGAGCAGCTGATCAGCCTGAACCCGCAGCTGCGCAACCCCAACCTGCTGCTGGCCGGGG